>NZ_JBLEBI010000016.1:0-83776 GCF_047340315.1 Streptomyces sp. AF1A | reverse complement strand
CCCCGCGGCGCACACCTGCCGGACGCGGCACGCCGACCCGAGACACGTGTGACCACCGCCGGCAGCACGGCCGTGGCCCAGGCGGGTCCGGCCGGTGAGGCCGCGGAGCACAGCCCGGCCTCCTCGGCCTCACCCCGCTGCCCGGCCTCACGTGATGCTCCTCCGGGCAGGTCTGGACCCGGCTGGTGTCGAGGGCGCAAGACCTCCCGGAGCGCTGCTCCGGGAGGCAGCCTGAGCCAGGAATCCCCTCCCCCTTCAGGGAGGGGAGCAGTCAACGTCCCTGATGTCGCCTCGGCCTCGCACCAAGGACGAGACGGCCCGGCCCGGCTGTGACATCACCGGCATCCGCCCCGACCCCAGGGCATGGCCAAAGCCCAGGACGCAGGCGGGCGGTTGCCGGGACGGACGGCACCGCACCGGGCCGGCCGGCCGAGCAGGCGGCCCCGCCCTGCCACCCCCGCGAGGGCCTCTCCCCGATGCGGCCCAGCCGCCCGCACCGCCCCAGGCGCCGCCGTCAGCAGCGATCACGCCGGCTGCTCCCGGCGGTAAGCCGCACCCCGCACCTGAAGAGCACGACGCGCGGCGCGGCGGGCCGGGCGGGTCTCGCCCCGGCCGGCGCGCCGCGCAGCCGGCACAAGGGCGACACGCGCGGAGCCCGGCGTGTCCTTCCGCGCGGACAGGCCGGCAGGCATCTTCCGGCGAGAAATGCACTCCATGAAATCCGGGGCAGCACAGAAATGCTCCCCGCCGGCACCGCCGCCGGGCCGCCGCACCTTTTCTCGCCGCGCGACTCCGAAAAACACAGGGCATTTAATGCGGCGTATTCACACGGGCGGGCTCAATTCGTCGCACGCTCGCCAACCGGCCCGCACCGTCTGGAAGTTCACCTGGTCGGATGCCTTTTCCGGATGCGGCACAGATGTCCTCGAAGCGAGCGGAAACGCCGCTGAACTGCCGTTTTCACCATCCCTCCCGGAGGGCCGGAGAATTCACGAAAGGGCCGGCTCGCGACGAATCGCGGTTTATTTGATGTAGCGTCAGAACGCACCAGGGCGAGACCCGGCCCTGATGTTTGAAAGGAGATCAGGTGAAGATGATTGCTAAGGCAGTTGCGGGCACGCTTTTGGCGGCCGGCGCTGTCATGGCGCCTCTGTCGATGGAGGCATCCGCTGCCCCGGCGGCGGTGGCGTCCTCGGTCCACCCGGGCAACCACCACGCCTACGGCAACCACCACGCCTACGGCTACCGCCACGACCGCGACCGGGGGCGGTACTGCGACGGCGGCCGCTACGACCGCTGGCGTCACCGCGGCCACTGCCGCGACGACCGCTACGGCGGCTGGGACCGGTACAGGTACGGCTACCACTACCGTCTGTCCTACTGGGACTGCGACTGACGTCGTTCAGCCCGGACGACATGCACGCCGCCCGCTGTCAGCACCGCTGACCGCGGGCGGCAGGCGTTGTCGGCAGGCGTTGCGGCGGGGCGGGAGCACGCCCGAAGCGGCAGCGCCGCAAACGTGCCGTCACCGTGCGGGCGCCGGTGGGCCGTTGACGCCGGTGAGACTGCCGCGCGGAGATCGGCTTCGTCCCCGCTGCCGGGCAGTCCCCCTCGGCCGCTCCATCGTGCGATTGCCCCGCGCACGTGTACGGCAATACGGCCGCCCGCCCCGCCCGCGTATCCAGCCCGGCACCGGCAGCAGCACACGGACCGGAGCACTCTGCGCGTTTGCCGTGTCCGGCGGGTACCGGCGCCGCCGGGCTGACCACGGACGGCACCCGGGCCGCGAACGTTGTCCCCGCCCGGGTCAGGGCGCCAGCACAACCCTGCCGAACACCTGCCCCGCGTCCATCTGGCGGTGGGCCAGCGCCGCCCGGTCCAAAGGCAGCACCGCGTGCACGACCGTGCGCAGGTCCCCGCGCGTGGCGTCGGCGAACTGGGACGCCCGCACGGCCTGCCGGTCGGCGGCGGGCACGGTGTCGGCGCTGAACGTGGCGAACGACAACGACCTGCGGAAGGCACCCATCAGCCGCATGCCGAAGTCCGCCGGCGGCGGCCCGCCGACCACACCGACCACCACGAACCGCCCGTTGGCGTTCAGCTTGTCCAGGAAACGGGGAAGCAGGGGACCTGCGACGGCATCGATCACCACATCGAAGCCGGCCAATGTGTCCGGGCCGCCCTCGCCGGCGCGGTCAAGGACATGGGTGGCGCCCAGGTCCCGCAGGCGGGCGCCCCGTTTTTCCGACGAGGTGGTGACCGCCACCGCGCCCGCACCCCGCCTGGCTGCGAGCTGGACCGCCGTGATCCCGATACTGCCCGCCGCACCGCGCACCAGCACCGTCTGTCCGGGGCCGAAGCGGGCCCGTTCCAGCGCGAAGTGGGCGACCACGCCGGAGCCGCCGAGCGTCACCGCGTCGGCGCCGCTCAGATCGTCGGGCAGCGCAAGGACGTCCTCGACCGCGGCGACGGCCCTCTCGGCATACCCGCCGGACAGTCCGGTGAACGCCCACACCCGCCGCCCGAGCCACGAGGCGTCCACGCCCTCTCCCACCGCCGCGACCCTTCCCGCGACCTCGCTGCCCAGGAGATGGCCCTCCCTGAAGCCGTAGGCGCCAAGCGCTCCCCGGCGGATCACGGCGTCCACGCCGCCCACCCCGATCGCCTCCGTGGCGATCTGCACCTGCCCCGGGCCGGGAACGGGCACGGGCACATCGACGACCTCCAGACCATCGGGGTCGCCGAACCTCCTGATCACGACGGCTTTCATCTGTCCTCCTCGAGCCGGCGAAGACACGGATCACAGCTGCCGCGGCCCTCCCGCCGGGCCTGCCCCGACAGCCGGGCATCACCGGCCGGGCGCGGGAAAGGGGCCGCAGCACCTGCACCGGACCGTAACGGACACCCCCGTCCGGTTGGCTAAAGTGAGAAACGATGACCGACCCATTGCCTCAGATGCGCGCCGACGCCCGTGACAACCGGGCCCGCATCCTGGACGCTGGCCGCACGGTGTTCGGCGAGCAGGGCCTGGGCGCACCCATGCGCGAGGTCGCCCGGCACGCCGGCGTCGGCGCCGCCACGCTCTACCGGCACTTCCCGACCAAGCAGGCACTGATCGCGCAGACCTTCGCCGAACAGCGGCGGGCCTGCCGGATCGCCGTCCGCGACGCCCTTGCGGACCCGGACCCCTGGCACGGATTCCAAAGCATGGTCGAGCAGATCTGCGAACTCCACGCACACAGCCGGGGATTCGCCGACGCCTTCATGACGGCCTTCCCCGAGGCCATGGACTTCGCCGCCGACCGGGAGCAGACGCTGCGCGCGGTCGGCGAACTGGCCCGCCGCGCCCAAAACAGCGGCCACCTGCGCCCCGACTTCGTCATCGACGACCTGATCCTCATGCTCACGGCCCACCGAGGCCTGCACGACATGCCGCGCACCGCCCGGGTCACGGCCTCCCGCCGCTTCGCCGCCTACATGATCGAGGCGCTGCGCGCCGCACCGAGGACGGCAGCGCCTGCCCCGCTGCCGCCGGCCCCACTCCTGCAGCGCACCCACCCGCCCGGCGCGCTGTAGATCCCTCACCTGGAAGTTCGTCAGCGCCTGGAGGAACAGCCTCGCCGAGGCCCCTGCCGCAGCCGGCCGGGACGGGCTCCCTGTGCTTTCTCGTCCATCGAGTCCCGCTCCGGCTCGCCGGCCCGGCAGTACGGCAGGCCGCCAACAGCGGCCAGGCCGCACCCGGTCGTGCGGCGGCGCAGCCCCCGGCAGGCGGCGGGCCGCGGGCGCGGGGGCGTGGACGCCGCAGGAGTGCCGGCCCAATGCCGCAACGGCGGCGCGTGGCTCCTGCAGGCCGGTGAAAGGGGGGGCGGTCATCGTGCGGCCCTGCGGTAGCGGGCGAGGACGGCGGCACCGACCTGCTCGGCGGCCAGGCACTCCAGCTCGGTGTGAGGGGTGTCGGCGGAAAAGAGGCGCCGGCCGGTGCCGAGGAGGGTGGGGAAGGTCAGCAGCCGGTACTCGTCGATGAGGTCCGCGGCCATCAGCCGGTCCACCACGCTCAGGCTCCCGGTGACGACCACGTCCCGCCGCTCGCGCCTGACGGCGTCGACCAGGTCGCCCTCGAGCAGGCGGGAATTCGCCCACGCCGACGTGCCGGTGCGGGTCAGGGTGCGCGAGACGACCAGCTTCGGCACGGCGTTCATCCGCGCGGCGAACGGGTCGTCGCGGCCCGGCCACAGCCGCGAGAACAGCTGCCAGGTGACACGTCCGAGCAGCAGCACTCCCTCGTCCAGGGTGCGGCCGAGCCGGAACTTGTCCCCGGCGACCGCCTGCGGGCCGTGCCGGAACGCCCAGCCGCCGTGCGGCGTGCCGGCGGACCCGTCCGGGTCGGACACGATCCCGTCCAGGGTGATGAACTCGATGACGACGACGCTCACGATGAGATCCCCTTCGCTTCGGTGCTCACCGGTACCTACCGGCCGCACCGCCCCGACTCATCGCACCCGCGCAAACCCGTCTGCGGGAATCTCGCCCGGCAGCTCGAAGACGTCCAGGACGCTTGGATCGGTGAACACCACGGTGCGCGCGATGCGGGCGCCGGTGACGGTGAACACCTGCAGGCTGTGCAGCCGGCACCCGCCGCCGGGCTGCGGCGCGTACGCGGCCAGCGCCGGCTGCCCGCCCGCGCGGGCCTCGCGCATGCGCCAGCCCGTGCCGCGCATCGTGAACACCCGCTGCAAAAACCGGCCGTAGTTACGGCTGCCCCGGTACCACAGCGGCACCGGCGGCATCTCCAGCACCGCGTCGTCGGCCAGCAGCCGCACCAGCGCGGGCACGTCCGCGGCCTCGAACGCCCGCATGTACCGCTGAACGACCGCCCGCACCTTGGGGTCGTCCGGCTCGGTGACCGCATGGGCATCGCCCACGTCGGCGAGGGCGGCACGGGCGCGCTGCAACGCGCTGTTGACCGCCGCGACCGTGGTCTGCAACTGCTCGGCGACCTCGGCGGCGCTGAACGCCAGCACCTCGCGCAGCACCAGCACCGCCCGCTGCCGCGCCGGCAGGACCTGCACCGCCGCCACCCACGCCAGCCGCAGATCGGCCCTGACCTCCACATCGAACCGCGCATCCGGGAACGGCTGAAGCCAGGGCACATCCAGCGCCGGCGTCAACGGCGCCTGAACGTCGCCGCTGGGCACCCCCAGCCCGGACGGGAGCGGACGCCGCCCGCGCCCCTCCAGCGCGGTCAGGCACACATGGGCCGCGATCCGGTACAGCCAGGTCCGCACCGACGCGCGCGCCGGATCGTAGCGGTCACGGGCCTTCCAGGCACGCAGCAGCGTCTCCTGGACCAGATCCTCGGCCTCGTGCACCGACCCCAGCATCCGGTAGCAGAACGCCACCAGCTCACCCCGGTACCGGTCGAAGTCCATGGGCTCATCATGCTGCACCGCATGTACACCCCCGCAGAGGAATCCCAGCAAGACCGGCCCAGGGCTTCGCGGCAGCTCCCGCACAGCGTCCCCAGGCCGGTTGCTCCGGCACGGCTGCTGCGCCCCCGCCGACTTGACGGACCGTCACCACCGAACCTGCACTGGTTGATGTCACGAACTTCGTGGAGTGCGGAGTATGCGAGGAACGGTTCGTGCCCAGGGTCCGGCCGCCGCGGGATGACGAGCGGGTTCGGCGTCCGTCAATTCCCCATCCCTGGGGTCACGTTTCCCCACGGGGGCGGCACTCGCGAATGGCGCTAAGGAACGGCGGCTGCCGTCTTGGGGGCGGCCGCCAGCCGCAGGCCGAGTTCTACGAGCGTCCAGCCGAGACGGGTACGGAGGTCCCGGGGGTGCTGAGCCGCTGCGGTGAGACGGTACGCGTCGGCTTCGGCGCGGAGTTCGGCGGCGCGGACGTGGTGCAGGGCGAGGTGGGTCTCGGGGTGCATCGGGCCGTGGCCTCTCAGTCCGTGGCGAGGGGGAACGCGTGTGTGTGGATGCGTACCTGGGCGGTGTGGGCGTCGTCCTCGTCGGCGGCCCGGTCGCGGTAGGCATCGACGAGCGCGTGCATCTTCTCGACGAGTTCCCGGGTCAGTTCGGGCGTCAGCCGCAGTGTCGCGCTGCTCATGTCCCAGGTGCGGTTCCATTCCTCCGGCCATTCCTGGCGGTTGCCGAGCCAGGTCGACAAGTCCCGGGTCTGGGTGGTGGCGACCTCGTGGAGGTACATGTCGGCGGCCCCTCGTACGTCCGGGCTGGCGTCCGTGAGCAGCGCGTCGTCGAAGCGCAGGCCCTTGTGGACCGCCTTCCACCACCGCTCCCGGCCCTTGCCGCGCTCGGGGACGTCCTCGATGAAGCCGTGAACGGCGAGCTGCCGCAGGTGGTAGCTGGTCGCACCGCTCGACTCGCCCAGCTTTTCTGCGAGTTGAGACGCGGTGGCCGGGCCGCCGAAGCGCAGGGCGTCCAGCAGCTTCATGCGCAGTGGGTGCGCGAGCCCACGCAGGGATCGGGCATCGAGATTGCGGACGCGTGAGTCCTGGGGCTCGTTCATGCCTACAAAGATAGCGATGCAAAGGAAAGTTTGCAACGGAATCTTTGTATCAAAGGCTTTGGTGTGACTGCGTCGCACAGGATGGCGTCGCAGTCACCAGCGTGCGTCGTGGTCGACGTCACCGAGATCTACGTCCACTGGTACGCGGGCCGCTCAAAGAGCGCACCGGCCGCGTCGCTGGGGGTGGACCGCAAGACGGTCAGGAAGTACCTGGCCCCGGCGCAGGCATCCGGGATCACCCCGGGCGGGCCGCCGATGAGCGAGGCCGACTGGGCAGGCTGATCGCAGGGTGGTTCCCCCGCCTCGTCGACAGGAGACTTCGGCACGTCACCTGGTCCGATATCGGCGAACACCGCAACCGCATCAAGGACTGCTCGGGACGGCGGCAGTCGCCACGATCCACCAGCGGCTGCCGGACGAGCACAAACTGAAGGTGTCGATCTCCTCGTTTTGCCGCTGGGTGCACGCCGCACTGCCCGACGAGGTGAGCCGCTCGCAGGTCACCAGGTCCACGGCGAAGACGAGGTGGCGGCACGATGAGCGTGATGGACACCGCCCTGCGCGAGTCACTCAAGTCCCTGCGGCTGTCCGGGGCCGGAGACCCTCGACGCCCGCCTCGCCCAGGCCACGGCGGCGAACTCGGCCGCCTCGACTTCCTCCAGGGGCCTTCCCCCGCGAAGGTGGACACGCCTTCGCGGGGGAAGGCCCCCTACCATGCCGTCGTGACGCGCCCCTGGACGGCAGAAGGATGGCCGATCAGTTCGTCGAGCTGCTCGGAACGGCTCCTGCCAGCATCGATGGCGGCCAGCTGACGTTCGTCCGGGGAAGCCCGTGCACCACGCTTTCGATCTGGAAGGACCGCTCCGACCGGTCGGCCTTCGGCTGGAGTGTCCACACGGACTACATCGATCTTCGCGATCGGATGGACGGCTTCGGTGGGGTGGGCATTGGGATCGCCCCCCCACGCCAACCGGCGACGCAAGTCCGTCCAGCATCCCTTCTGCCGCCTGCTATCCCTGGCCGACAGGCAGCGCCCCGCTCGCCCCCGAGATCGCCGCCGGCGTCACTCGCTACGGGCTGGCCTCCCTGCACTTCGTCCGCGACTTTCATGACCTGGGGCTGCTGCTCCTGGCGGACACCCACGTCCAGCGGGGCGGGGTCTGGTCGTTCACACCGGCCAACAATGAGCCGGGACGGCTTACGAAGGCCATCCTTCTGGCTCGTCAGTGCGGTGACCAGGATCTGGAGCGGGCGGCTGTCGCCAAGCTGCGAAACCGCGGCGATGAACCGGTGCCCCGTCGCCCCGACTACCTCTTCCGGCAGGCCGTTGCCGACTGGGCCAGGCAGTACGCCAAGGCCACCGGCATCGATCTCAGTGACTGGCCAAGCTCAAGCGAAAGCGCCCCCAGTACCCCGAGATCTCGTAGCTCCACACGACTTTCCAGGCCCGGGAGATGATCTCGCCATGACTGGTGTGATCACGGCATCGGAACCTCGTTGGATCGGCCCGTTCACCGGGCTGAGCCCGCAGCAGTTCGGCACGCTCGTCACCGCTCTGCGGAAGGAGGAGGCAGCCCAGGCACGCAAGGGACGGCCATGGGGCCTGCTGCTGGAGGATCGTGTGCGGCTTGTCGTCGCTTACTGGCGAACCAATCCGACACTGCGGCAGCTCGCTCCGCTGGGGACCACCGGCTTTAGCCGGTGGGGGAATTGCTTCTTTGACCCGCTCTGACCTCGGCTGTGTGCACGGATCTGCGCTGTTCGCCTCGGCCACGGCGCGACCTCCCTGTTAGACACACGCCGCACGTGTGGGTTCACCGCGAACGCGGACCACGTCGGCGCCTCGAACATCTCCGATAGGGCCGGGCTGGTCCTCTGCGCGGCGGCTTAGCCACCAACGCAGGAAACCCGCGCGTTTACGCGTGGGTGGAGTCACGAGCTGGTCAGCGAACGGCAGGGCCGGTCCCTGATCATCACGGGCAACCGGGCGCCCAGCGACTGGTATCCGCTCTTCCCCAACCCCGTTGTCGCCGAATCCCTCCACGACCGGCTCATCAACACCAGCCGCCAGTCATCATGAACGGCCCCAGCTACCGTCCGAACAAACGGTCCAAGAACCCTTCCGGCAAGCCCGCCAAACCGTCGGTCACGTAGACGCGACCGGCACCCCGGGGCTGGGGAATCACGTGAGCTCAGCCCCGGGGAAATACGTGAAGGTCCACAGGCGTGGAGCGGAGAGTTCGACGGGAGCGAGCGCTGCGGAGAGCGGTTCGTCAACCTGGGGTGGCGTGCCGGCAGACAGGACGGCAGCGGCGTCGATCTTGTCTGGCGAACGGGTGGCCGCTGAGGGGGCAACCGGGTGATACAGCCGACGCAGCCGCGACCGGTCCTGCCGCGCGTCCTTGCCTCCTGAACGATCCGTGGTGGCCCGCGCCCCCGCTGCACGCCGGCGGAACTCACGGGAAACGAATCGTCAGGAGGCACGCATGGCCGCGAAAGCTCTGTCACGACGGACGTCCGTCCTCAGCACCGTCTTGGGGCTGACCGTCGCTCTACCCGTTGCCGTGGGAGCCACCCCCGCCTCTGCTCAATCCCACTACGAGATCACGAAGACCCATTCGGGGACCTTCGCCCGAGGCGGCCAGGGTGTCTACATCATCACCGTCAAGAACACCGGCGATGAGACATTGCCCGCCGGAACGGCTGTGCGGGACACGCTTCCGGCGGGACTCACCGCCGTACAGGCGGAAGGAGGGCCGCTCGGAGGCACCGGCAACCCTGTTTCCTGTTTCCTTCTCGACGGCGGAGCCACCGTTGACTGTGGCGGCAGCCAGCAGGAACCTGGCCAGGGCTTCCAGATCTTCGTGACCGTCGCCGTCGCCGCCGACGCTCCGTGTTCCGTCACCAACGTCGCCAGGCTCTATGTGGGGGGCTCTCCAGCAGGCAGTGCCAGTGACCCCACCGCCATCACCGGCGGGGACTGCGGCAGCGGCGGCGGGGGCGGCGGGTCGATCCTGCCGATCAGCCTGAGCGGGATCTTCCCGGTTTACGACAACATCAGCCTCAACAACAACGTCAAGAGCCCTAAAGCGGTGAACAAGACCATCCAGGGCCTTCGTGTGGACGGGTCCTGACCTGAGCCCGGATCTGAGGGCCGGGCCGGGGACGGCGACATAGCCAGAGGCGCCTGCTGACCTGGGACGAGGGGAGTTCCTGCCCCCACACCGGTCCCACGAAGCAAAACACCTCGCAAGGAAAAGCCTGCCCCACCCCGACGGCGCTGTTCGCCGCGTTCGACAGTCCCGATCCGATCGCGCACGCGGGACTCGCTCCCGCCATCCGGCCGGCCGAGCGGTGCCACCTGCCCGCTCTGACCGCCGAGAAGGCCCGCCTGACCGGTCCGCAGAACGGGGCCGGTACGGCCGCCGACGCGAAGGCGCCGCCGGTCACGGGCGGGATGGCCACCGGGGCGGACACCGTCGACGACCTGGACGTGCTGCGCCACGGTGGCCTGCCGCGCCTGTTGGGCGGGGTGCGTGCCGCGCCGGCACGGGGCACGTTCCTGCGCGCGTCCACCTCGGCTCGCCGTCGTGATCCTGGACGGCGGGGCGGGGGAGTCGTCACGCCGGATCTTTTCGGGCGGGGTCATACGGGGTCGGTGAGGGTGGGGGCGCTGGGGCGGGGGATGGTCCCGGCGGTGGTGTACTGGGCGGCCTGGGCGTTGAACATGGCGGCGTAGTGCCCGTTGGCGGCCATGAGTTCGTCGTGGCTGCCGTGTTCGACGAGCCGTCCGTGGTGCAGGACGTGGATGCGGTCGGCGTGGCGGACGCCGGACATGCGGTGGGTGACCAGGACGACGGCCCGGTTCGGGGCGGCCAGGCGGCGGATGCGGTCGAAGGCGGCGATCTCGGCCTGCGGGTCGAGGGCGGAGGTGGGCTCGTCCACGATGAGCACACCGTCGGCGTCCGAGGTGGTGCTGCGCCAGTGGGTGCGGGCCAGGCCGATCTTCTGCCATTCGCCGCCGGAGAGTTCGCTGGCACCGCGGAACATGCGGGCCAGCAGGCTGTGCAGGCCGTGGGGGAGTTTCTCGACGATGGGCCCGGCTCCCGCGTAGTCGACGGACGGCTGCAAATTGCCGGGGCCGGCTTTCTGGGCGGGCCGGCCGATGCGGATGTTCAACGCCGCGGTGACGGGCCAGCGTTGGAAGTCCTGGGTGAGCAGGGTGACGCGGTCGAACACCTGGAAGCGGTCCAGGCGGGCAAGGTCGGCCTCCCCCCAGCGCACCGTCCCGCTGTGCGGCAGCAGCAGGCCCGACACCACCTTCATCAGGGTGCTCTTGCCGGAGCCGTTCTCGCCGACGACGGCGGTGACCGTGCCCATGGGCAGCGTGAGGGACACGCCGTCCAGGGCGGGGGTGTCCCGGTCGGGGTAGCGGTAGCCGACCTGGTCGAGGACGACCTGCCGCACCCGTGCGGGAACCGGTTCTCCTCCCGCGCAGATGGTGCGCTGCGCCGCCTCGCCCAGGAAGCGGGCGTGGTCGCGGACGTAGAGGGACTCCTCGTGCAGCTGGTTGATGTTCATCACCAGCGCGCCCAGGCCGGCCGAGCCGGAGCGGACGGCGATGACGGCGGTCCCGGCCACGGCCAGACTCATGTGCCCGCTGGTGATCAGCCAGAACATCGCCGCGTACGTCGCCGCCATGGCCAGCCCGGACAGCGCGGCCGCCAGCCACTCGGTGACGGCCTTGCCGGACGCCAGCCGCTCCTGCTCGGCCTCCGCGCTCTGGGCCATCCGCTCGTAGCGGCTGAGCAGGAACGGCCCGACGGCATGGATGCGCACCTCCTGCGCGGCACTGCGCTCGGTGAGCAGGTTGCCGATCAGGCGGCTGGCGCGCACGTGTTCGACCCAGGTCATCACCGACACGTACCGTTCCTGCGCCACCCGCATCGCGCCCCAGCCGCGCGGCGCCGCGATCAGGACCAGCATCGGCAGCAGGAGGGGGTGCAGGAGGGTGAGGACGCCGGCCGTGGAGATCAGGGAGATGGTCCCGTTCAGCGCGGACACGCAGGCGCCGATCATGCGGCGGGCGGAGCCGGCGCCGTACTGGGCGACGTCGATCAGCCGCCGGAACTCCGGGTCCTCGATGGCCTCCAGCTCCACCGACGCCGCGGCGGCCAGGTACTGGGTCGTGGCGATCCGCTCGACCAGCGGCTCCAGCCGGCCCGCCCGCGAAGTGGACCACCCGGCCAGGCCCGAGTTCACCACAGCCGCGGCGGCGGCCGCGAACAAGCCCGGCAGCACCGCGTGCAACCGCTGCCCGGCAGTGCCCGACCCGAGCAGCGCGTGCATGACCGCATTGACCGCCAGCAGCCCGACCGCCGCGGCCACCCCCTGCCCCACCTCGCTGACGGCGACCGTGCACAGCGCGCGCCGGTCCGCCTGCCACGCCATCCGCAGCGTCGCCCCGACCAGCCTCGGCATCGAGCGCAGCGCCGACAGCATCGTCAGGTCCAGCCGGGCCCGCTCGTGTTCCGACCAGCCCAGGTCGTAGCGCAACGGACCGCCGAAGAGCTCCCGCTCGGCGTCGGAGACCTCCGGCTCGGCCATCCGCACCCGCCCGAACAACCTTTTCACCAGGCGCCCCCCGGCCCCGGCCGGGTCAGCGCCCGGACAGCCGGCCCGGCCGGCCGCCCCGCCACGGTGTCCGTACTGCGGGAGCACTCCGCGGCCTGCGCCACGTTGCAGACACTCGTGTGTCGTTGGGTCTTCGCCGGACTCACCATGGTCCCCCTCGACGGTCGTGCGACTACTTTCCCGGCTCAACGAGCCCGCCGGAATGTCGAACACATGTGTTTCAGTCGTATCGGCAGCCCGGGAACCGAGCGCGCGCCGGAACGTGGGGGCTGCATCGACCCTTGGCGGCGCAGGGGCCGGGGCGACCACGCCGTGCCACGGAGGTGCCGGACCCCGCGCGGGCGGGTGCAGGTGACCGGCGGGGCGGCCTCGGCTCGCGATCGGGGTCCTTGCCGTTGCCACCGTGCTCAGCCCACTGGCGTCCGGGGTGGGGTTGCGGGTTGGGCGGGCCGAACTCGCCGATACTGACGATGACTTCGGGCTCGCCGTTCTCGGGGACGACCTCGCCGTCGACGATGCCATAGAGGTGCTCGGCACAGGCTCGGCAGCAGCACCCTCGGTCTGGCACAGGGTGGTGCGGTGGTTCAGACGATCAGCAGCGCGAGCTTGAGCCAGTCGCTGTCCTGGAAGTGCATCCACGGGTGGTACAGAGCGATCGACGCCATTACCCCTCCGGCTCGTCAACGCGTCTTTTCCGCGGCGTACTTTGGCCAAGCATCGATGAGATGGACGCCCGCCACCAGACTTCGGTGAGAGGGTTCAAGGCTCGTTGGGAGGGGCTCGCTCTCGCCCTTGGCCCACGCCGGCCGTCCCGACTGGGCGGATCACGACGTCGAGTTCGCGTCCGCGGCGTTCTTCCGGGCCTACAGGCGCGGTTGTCCCTTCCTCCGGCTCAGATCGACCACGTTCCAGCCGTCACGCCGCGGCATCCGCGCGGTCGCCACCGCCATGTCCTGGTCATCGAGCCGGGCCGGCTCCGTTGGGGTGCAGCCGCCGCTGCGCCGGCAGACGACCGCGCGGCGTACACGCAGGTCCACGAGCGTGGCGGCCGCGACCAGGATGACGCCGAGCACGAGGCCGCCTACGCCGAGGGCGTGGTAGAGCCGGACGAGCAGAAGGACCGGCGCAAGCACGGCCAGACAAGGTGGAGTTGCAGTTTCCGTCGATTACCCACTTCGGCTGCGCGACCGGGGCGTCGAGGATCCTGCCCGGCTCGCGTGCCAGGCAGGAGACGCCGGCGGCACGAGCACCGAAGCGATCCGCGCCCTCCAGCGCAGGCTCTCCGATGTCGTGTACCGGGCCTTGTGCCGTGACGCTCACCCAGCCGCTGAGCAGCCGGTCCACCGCGCAGCAGCCGCTTGGCACAGGAGCAGGCGGACGTGACCCGCAACGACTCGTCCACAGCGCTGCTTCAGCCATCGGCCGGCGCTCGCCAAGGACCTGGGCGCCGGCCGGCAGGGCATCGAGGACGACATCCGGCACCCGTCACCGAGGGCGTCTCAACCGCGGCGCCGGCTGTCGTCATGCCGGCGCACGCACGGGTGCGGGGGACCGGCGGTCTCGCCCGGCGCATGCTGCTTCGGGTGCGGCAGCATCGCATCGAGATCAGCCGTCGTGGCTCTCTTCGGTCCTGGAGCCGCAGGCGAACGGTGTGCCGCTGGGACCGTTCTGTGCGCAGACCTTGATGCCCACCCGATCATGCGCGGTCACGTTCGGGATGTCGAAGTACACCTCGGTGTTGAAGCCGCTGCCGTTGCGCTGGGCACCCTTCAGCACACCGTTGATCCACACCCACGCCTTGACTCCGACGCCGTCCTTGCACGCGTCGTAGACCCCGACGTAGTCGTCACCGTATTCGCCGTAGTCGATGTACGCCGCCGATCCGTAGCGAGCACACGACGGCGAGGAACCGGTGTCGACCGAGAAGCTGTCGTCCGTCGATGCCGACGCCGGCTGGGCGGCCACCAGCGCCACCGCAGTGCTCGTGAGAAGAACGACGTGGGCGACAACAGCCTTCTTGAACAGACGCATCATCAACTCCTGCAAAGGGACTGCCTGTACGCCTGGGCTGGTGCCCGGGCCGTTCTCATGGTGCAGCCGCGGCGTCCCGGCCACGATGCAGTCCAGGCAAGGTACGCACATCCGGGACGTCTTCAGTGCTGACCTGCAAGGACGCGGCGTCTGCCGAGTCCCGTCCGGGACGCCTGCCGCCGGCGTGCTCAGCCCAGATGGATTAGGGCCGGGGGCCCTCGGCAGTCGTAAAGATGCGTGCGCGATCAGATGCGCAACGGCACTGCGAGGCGGCGGCCGATGCGGCGGTGCGAGGTGCCGGCCGGCCGTCGGGGGCGTATCGAGGGTTGCGTGCGACGGCGTGACCGTTTCCGTGTCACCGTGTCACCGTGACGTCGAGGCGGTCGCCGGAGGGTTCTCGCGCGGTGTCGTCGAGGCGGGCGGGTTCGGGGCCTCGACGAGGTGGTTGACGCCGCCCCAGCCGGTGCAGCCGTGGACCCCGGAGGTCAGGACGACACAGGCCCTTGCCGCCGACGGGCTGGGGGCCGCGACCATCGCACTGAACGTGTCGGTGTCGTAGCGGACCTTCCTCTCGTACGACCGGCCGTCCGCGCCGACGACCCGGGCGATGTCGCCGGGGCGGCCCCAACTGATGCGGGACCATGCGGCCTTGCAGGCATCGCTGTAGCGCAGTTCCACGTACACCCCGTCGATCCTCGTCTTGGCGGACGTCCACACGTCGCCGCAGCCCGCCTCCTTGGGGTCCTTGCCCTGGCAGCCCTCCGCGAAGCACATGACGTCGATCTGCCTGCTCGACGTGCCGGTGGCCGGCGCGCCGTCGTTCCCGGCGGGCCGGCCAAAGTTCCGGGCGGGCGCGCCGGACAGGGCGGCGGCCGAGACCGCGGCCACGGCCAGGGCGACCACCACGGCCGGCCACATCAGCGGCCGGCCGCCGAAGCGGCCGCCGGCGGGCTGTTCCTGCTGCGGCGGCGGATCCGCCGGCGAGGCGGACGCGGGCCCTGGCGCGGGCTGCCGGGCGCGGTCCGTGCCGTGGCGCCCGTCCTGGTATCCGTCGCGACGCTCGTCTGGGCGCCCGTCTGGGCGCCCGCCCTGCGGGGTGCCCTCCTCGCGCGCCTCACCGCCGTGCCAGGCGGTGTTCGCCAGGTCCCACAGTGCCATGAGCCGGGCCGGATCGGCGTCGGCAAGCTTGCCCAGACAGGCCACCGCGTGCTGCGGCGGCATCGCCTTGCCGTTGAGATAGCGTTCCCAGGAGGACTTGCTGTACGGGGACCGGTGGGCGAGGGCGGCCAGGGACAGCCCGGCACGGTCCTTCAACGCCCGCAGCTCGATGACCAGATGCCGGACGTCCGAGGCAAGACCCCCGGGCAACGGCTTCTGTTCGCTCACGCGTCCCTCCGCCGGCCCCCTGGCATTCCGTTGACCACGATGATTGCCAGCGTATCCATCGACGCCCAGCGGGTAGCGCTGATTTGGCACAACCGGCCCCGGAAGGAAACGGAGTGACGCCATGACGATGCGACGGCCGCAGCGGCTGATACGCGTCGCGCTGTCCGTGCTGCTGCTGGGGGCGGCGTGCACGGGCGCCGGGGGCCCGCAGCACCACGGGTTCGGCGGCGGCCGTACAGGTGTACTCGCTGCCGGTGACATGCCCGTCGCCGCCGAGCTCGTGGCCGGGAGCACCCGGCCAAGCGACCTGGTCGCCCTGTGGCAGAGCGTGCTGTGGGCCGACGGATACACGGCTCTCTCGTCCGTCACGTGCACCTACGACGAGGCGACCGTCACCGCCACCCGCGTCTGGCAGAGCAACCACCACCTGGACCCGGACGGGATCGTCGGCCCGGCCACCTGGGGCGTCGCCGCGCGGCGCCTCGTCCCCGCCGGCCGGTGGACGGCCTACATGGGCGAACGCCACGCTCTGGCACTGCGCCTGGACGCCGGCGGCGCGTACGAGGTGTACGACGGCGGGCGTTTCCACCGGCTGCGGACAAACGCCGTCACGCTCACCCGCTGCCGGTGATGTCGTCGACCCAGCTGTCGTACTGGGCCACGCCCAACTGGCGGCCACGCACGACGACCGTGGCGCGCGCCGCGCCCGGCCCGCTGCCCACCATGGCCGTGTACGCGCCGCCCGCCACGGCCGGCTGCTCATCGCCGCCGGTCGTGGAGATCCGAAGCCCGGCCGTCGCCTCCGGGGTGTCGATCTGCGCCCAGCTCGCCCGGCAGGCGGGGCTGTACTGGAGCGTCAGCACATGGCCGTATGCGCGCAGCCGGTGGACGGCGACCGCGTCGTTGTCGCACTTCTCGCGGTACGGGTCCAGGCCGCGGCATCCGCCCGCCCGGCACGCCGCGGCCACCTTGTCCGGCGCGTCGTGCAGCGGCCAGGGCCAGGCGGGCGCCCCGGGGGGAGCGCCGTCCGGCGGGCGCCCGGTGTCCGGCCCGCTGTCCCAGGGACGGGCGAGCAGCACGGCGGCCAGCAGCGCGCAGACCGCGGCGACAGCGGTCAGGGCCCCCGAACGACCAGGCATCCGGCCCATGAAGGAGGGGGCCGATGGCGTTGAATCGTCCGCGACGTGGGAGCGCCCCGCCACATCGGAGGGGGCCGGCGGCGCGTCCGCCGCCGACGGCGCACCGGTGTCCGGGACCCGGGCGGGCCCCGGCGTACCGGAAGCGGCGGGCGGCCGCCTGGTGCGCGGCCAGGCGTGGGCTGCCGACTCCCACAGAACGCGCAGGTACCCGGGGTCGGCGTACACCAGCCGTCCCAGGCCCGCGACCGCCTGCCAGGGCGGCAGCCGGCGGCCGTTGAGGTAGTGCAGCCAGGAACTGCGGCTGTATCCGGTCCTGGCGGCGAGGGCCGCGGTGTTCAGCTCGGACCGGTCCACGTACTGGCGCAGTTCGCGCACCAGGCGGACCGCCTCCGCCGGCAGGTCGCCCGGCAGCAGCCGCCAACGTCCCACAACGGTGTCCCCTTCCTCCGCGTACCGACTGTCCCGCCCGTCCTGGCAACCCCGCAAAGTCGGGGCCCTCATCCTGTTGGCCTGGCCGGCCGCGCCGCCGGCCAGGCCAACGAGGGGCCGGCACCGGGCGCCCCCGGTGACGCACCGTTGCCGGCCGGCGATCCCGTGCGCACTGGGCCGTCAGTCGTGGGGCGGCAGGTGGCCGATCTGGTGGTCGGCGACGTTCAGCGCCTCGTCGACCAGGCGGCGCAGGTGTCCGTGGCGCAGGCCGTAGACGACCCGGCGCCCCTCCTTGCGCGTGGTGACGAGCCCGGCCAGGCGCAGCCGTGCCAGATGCTGGCTGACCGAGGTCCGCGTCGCATCGGCCGCTGCGGTCAGGGTCGTGACATCGGCCTCTCCCTCGCCCAGACGCCGCAGCAGGGCCAGGCGCGTGCGGTCGGCGAGCAGGCCGAGAACCTCCACGGCCACAGCGACGCGTTCACCCTCCTGTGGCTGTTGCGAGCCGTGCGCACCTGACAGATGCATGCGTGCGTTCATACGCACATAATGGAGGGCAGCGGCACCGGCGTCCACCCCTGGCCGGCCCACCGCGTCCGTGAAAGGTGCACCCCGTGAGCGAACAGCCCCGCGACCCGCACGGTCGACAGCACGCCGACCTCCACCCTGCGCACGGCGAAGACGCCCACGGCCGGCTGCACGTCCACGATGACCACGGCCATCCCCACGACCACGGCCATCCCCACGACCACGGCCATGTCCCAGACCACGGCCATGTCCACGAGCAGGGCCATGTCCACGAGCACGGCCATCTCCATGACCATGACCATGGCCATGGCCATGACCACGACCATGCTCATGGAGGCGGACGCTGGGCCCGGATGCGGCACCAACTCGCTCACCTGGTCACCCCGCACAGCCACGAGGCGATGGACAAGGTCGACTCCGCGATGGAGACCTCCCGGGAGGGCATGCGCACGCTGTGGCTGTCGCTGGGCATCCTCGGGGCGACCACCGTGGTCCAGGCGGTGATCGTGGCGATATCCGGGTCGGTGGCGCTGCTGGGCGACACGATCCACAACGCGGCGGACGCCCTGACCGCCGTACCCCTCGGCATTGCCTTCGTTCTCGGGCGGCGGGTGGCCAACCGCCGGTACACCTACGGCTACGGCCGCGCCGAGGACCTGGCCGGCATCGCCATCGTGCTGACCATCGCCGCTTCCTCCGCGTTGGCCGCCTACGAGGCCGTCGACCGCCTGCTCCACCCCCGCGGCATCAGCCACCTGTGGGCCGTGGCGATCGCCGCGCTGGCCGGCTTCATCGGCAACGAGTGGGTGGCCCGCCACCGCATCCGCACCGGCCGCAGGATCGGCTCCGCGGCGCTGGTCGCCGACGGCCTGCACGCCCGCACGGACGGCTTCACCTCCCTGGCCGTCCTCCTCGGCGCCGGCGGCGCCGCTCTCGGCGGGCACTGGGCCGACCCGGTCGTCGGACTCCTGATCACCGCCGCGATCCTCATGGTGCTCAAGGACGCGGCCCGCGAGGTCTACCGGCGTCTCATGGACTGCGTCGACCCCGGCCTGGTCGAGACCGCGGAGCGGGCCCTGCACGACGTCGAGGGCGTCGAGCACGTCGGCTGCGTGCGCATGCGCTGGGTCGGCCACGCCCTGCGTGCCGAGACCGACATCGTCGTCGACCCCCGGCTCAGCGTCGCCCAGGCCCACGCCATCGCCGTCGAGGCCGAACACGCCCTCATCCACGCCGTGCCCCGGCTGACCGCCGCCACCGTGCACACCGACCCGCACGCCCCTGCCGACAGTGCCGACCCCCACGCGGCACTCGCCCACCACACCCGATGAAGACGACGCCCGGGAACGGCAGGAGGCGTCCCCGGCCGCGCCGGACCGGCGCGCTCCCCTGCGGTCCGTGCCGGCCTTCGGCGTGGCCGGCATGCTCGCGGACTGTGTCCAAGAGGGCGCCCGCGCCATCACCGGCCCGTATCCGGCTACATAGGGCGCCCCGGCCGCCGCGGTCGGGTTCGCCACAGGCCCTGAGCTACTTGTCCATCGGTTCGCCGCCCAAAGACTCGGGGGTTTTACGATGGATGACCGCGAGGGGGCTCCTGGCAGCCGCCGCGGCGGACACCGTGGAGGGGGAGAGCCGACACCCGTGTCAGGAGACCGTGCGATGAGCCAGGACCCGGCCCCGGCGCCGGAGCGCCGGCTGCTCGACGAGACCGCCGCGGAAGCGGTCCGCGGCGTGATCACCCGCAGGCCGCGGTAAGGCCATCGGGTCATCTGCAGGTTGAGCGGGCGTCAGAAGACCACCACTGCCGTGCCGGCCGCAGCCGCTCGGGCCGCGACCGCTGCCCCGGTTTACGCGGGCGCCACTGTCGTCACCGGCGCGTGAGCACGCGGAACTCGTTGCCGTCGGGGTCGGCCAGCAGCACCGCGCCGTTCCCGCCGCGGGCGGAGCCGACACGCTTCGCCCCGAGACAGAGCAGACGCTCGACCTCCGCTTGCTGATCGCCGTCCGGCACGAGGTGGAAATGCAGGTCCTTGCCAGGGTCGGGCATGAGCGGCGGACCACCCCACGTGATCTTCGTGCCGCCGTTCGGTGACTGGATGGCGGTCTCCTCGTCCTGGTCCCAGACCAGCGGCCAGCCCAGCGCCTTGCTCCAGAAGTGGCCCACGGTGCGCGAACCATCGCAGGCGAGCGCTCCGATGAGGCCGCAGCCGGCCAGGAAATTGTTGCCCGGCGCGATGACACAGAACTCGTTGCCCTCAGGGTCGGCGAGCACCACATGGGACGCGTCCGGCCCCTGGCCGACGTCGCAGTGCCGCGCGCCGAGGCCGAGGGCCCGGGCCACGGTCTCCTGCTGGTCCTCCAGGCTGGAGGAGGCAAGGTCGAAGTGGAGCCGGTTCTGGCCGGTCTTCCGCACGGGGGAGGGACAAAAGCTGAGGCGGTAGCCGGCGTCATTCCCGGACAGCAGGGCGACGCCGTCGTCACCGTCGTCGGCTCTCTCCAGGCCCAGCACACCCGCCCAGAACTGCGCCAGGCGCTCAGGCTGGTGCGCGTCGAAGGCGATGGCGAAGAGTCGGCTGCTCATGGCGTCACGCACCCCGGGTCCATCGAGTGCCCGCTGCCGGCGGGGCACCATGCCAGTACCTCGAACGAGGATCCTATGGGCGGGCCGGCCTCAGTTGCATCCGAGTATTGTGCAGCCGCCAAACCGCAGCCCACGCCCTTCGGTGTATGGGCTGCGATTCACCCGGGATGACGAGGCCGGCCCGGCGCGATCGCAGACCATGATCCGATGGGCACTGATCGGCGTCATCGGCGCTCTCCTTCGTGGATACCCCGGTCTTCAGGCCGGGGAGGAAACGAGGCTCCCGCATAGCGGGGCAGGGGAGGCCGGTTCGCCGCCAGGGGGGGCCGGCTTCCCCTCCCAACCGCCCGCATTCCGTCACAAACTGATGGCATAGCATGTGAGCCGTGAAGACCATCCACGTGAAGCGGGCTTTCAAGTACCGCTTCTATCCGACCGATGCGCAGGCAGCTGAACTGTCGCGCACGTTCGGCTGCGTGCGGAAGGTCTACAACCTGGCCCTGGCCGCGCGCACCGAAGCGTGGACGCGGCAGGAGCGGGTGAACTACAACGCCACGTCGGCGATGCTGACGGCCTGGAAGAAGACCGAGGAACTCGCGTACCTCAACGAGGTGTCCTGCGTCCCGCTCCAGCAGGCGCTGAGGCATCTCCAGACGGCGTTCAACAGCTTCTTCGGCAAGCGGGCGAAGTACCCGCGCTTCAAGTCGCGGAAGAAGTCGCGGAAGTCGGCGGAGTACACCACCAGCGCGTTCCGGTTCCGGGACGGGAACCTCACCCTGGCGAAGATGGCGGAGCCGCTCGACATCGTGTGGTCCCGTCCGCTGCCCGAGGGGGCGTGGCCGTCCACGGTGACCGTGTCCCAGGATGCGGCCGGACGCTGGTACGTGTCCCTGCTGGTCGAGGACCCGTCCGTGAAGCCGCTCCCCGCTACCGGCGCGGCCGTCGGCATCGACGTCGGGCTCGACCGCCTTCTGACCCTCTCGACCGGCGAGAAGGTTGCCAACCCCCGGCACGAGCGGCGCGACCGCGCCCGTCTGGCCAAGGCGCAGCGTCGGCTTGCCCGTAAAGGCAGGGGCGAGGGAGCGAACCGGGCCAAGGCGCGCCGGAAGGTCGCCAAGGTCTACGCCCGCATCACCGACCGCAGGCGTGACCACCTGCACAAGCTCACCACTCGGCTCGTTCGTGAAAACCAAACGATCGTGATCGAGGACCTCGCCGTCCGGAACATGGTGAAGAACGGCAGCCTGGCCCGCGCCATCAGTGACGCGGCCTGGTCGGAATTCCGGAGCATGCTGGAGTACAAGGCCCAGTGGTACGGCCGCGAAGTGATCGCGATCGACCGGTGGTTCCCATCCTCCAAGCTGTGCTCGACCTGCGGCACCTTGCAGGACAAGATGCCGCTGAACGTCCGTGAGTGGACGTGCGACTGCGGGACGACCCACGACCGGGACGTGAACGCGGCGAAGAACATCCTGGCCGTCGGACTGACGGCGTCTGTCTGTGGAGCCGGTGTAAGACCTCAACGGAGTACTCCGGGCGGGCAGTCGGCGATGAAGCAGAAACCCCTACGGCGCGAGCCGTAGGAATCTCCCTCCTTCAGGAGGGGGAGGAAGTCAAGGTCCGCCGACTCACCCGCGGTGGCCCCGCCACATGACCACGCCCGAAGCCCTTGGTCCGGGTGCGGCCGGGCGAGGGTACGGTTCGGGCGTGCCCAGTGACGCTGCCGCCCCGAGCGGAACGTGGAACGGCGCCTCGGTGCGCTCGCGTGTTGCCGCGATGGCCCGGGAGGATCCTGAGCACCGCCGCTTCGGCGCCTCTCACCACGGGTACCGGTTTCACCCGCCCCTGGCGGAGGAGGCGATCCGCTCCTTCGAGCAGATACACGGCATCACGCTTCCCGCGTCCTACCGAGGCTTTTTGAGCACGGTCGCCGGCGGCGGAGCGGGACCGGACTACGGGCTCCTTCACCTGGCAGAGGAAGCAGACGACGAAGAGGCCCTGCACGACCTTCGGGCAGAGTGTTTGCACGCGGGCTTCCTGGCCACCCCCTTCCCGCACACCACGGACCGGCCGGGGCCGGGCAGGGCAGGCAACGCCGACTACTCGGTCGCGGGGACGCTGGTCCTCGGCGAGGCCGGCTGCGGCGCCTTCTCTCGCCTGGTCATTACGGGAAGCAAGGCCGGACACGTGTGGCTCGACGACCGCTCCTGGGGCGGACTGACGCCGGGACCGGACTTCCGCGACTGGTACACCGCATGGCTGACATCCCAGTAGACCTCACACGCGGTCTCAGTGATCCACCGGCTCCCCACGCAGGCACGCCCACGTCTTCGCGCCCACCTTGCCGTCGGCCTTCAACCCACAGGCTCTCTGGAGCCGCTTCACCGCCGACTCCGTTCCCGCCCCGAAGTAGCCGTCCACACCCTTGGGGCCCACCGAGTAGCCGTGGTGATGGATCAGCAGCGCCTGGATCTCCTTCACCCTGGCCCCCGCATCGCCGCGATCGGTGTACGCCGCCCCCGAGTAGTAGCCGCAGTACGTGCCGTCCACCGACGACTTGCACACCCCCGCCCCGGCCTCAGCCGCGAAGGCCTCACCCGCCAGACCGACCGGCACCACAGCCCCGGCCAGCACGGCAACCGCGGCCACCGGCAACGCACGCTTCAGCAAGTCAGCACTCCTTTCCAGCCCGGCGGGCCCGGCCCGCCATGGGGATACCCGGCAACGAAGCTATCCGCGCACCCGGCCGCACAGGCGTACACCGAAGGGGGCGCATAAGAGCACACCCGTATCGCCCAGCGCACAACACCCCACCCCGCCGGTACGGCCGCTCTTGCAGAGCCACTTCGCGCCGGCTTCGGGAGAACAGCCGAAGCCGCAGACCCACAAGCACCTGAACCAGATCAGGGGCGACTCCCGCATCGGCGGCCTGCCGGAGGGCGTGACCACGGCTGCGCCGGCCGCTGCGGACCGCATACACGATCTTGAGACCATGAGCAGCCCATGGCAGGCTCGTGCCGCATGATCGACGAGTTCGCGAGGGACAACCTGCACAAGAGACTGCGGCGGGATCGTGAGGCGCTGCTCTGGAAACTCGACGGCTTGTCCGAATACGACGCGCGCCGGCCTCTGACAGCGACCGGGACCAACCTCCTCGGCCTGGTCAAACACGTGGCCACGGTCGAGGCCAGATACTTCGGTGAGGTCTTCGACCGCCCTTTCGCGGAACCGCTGTGCCGGTGGCAGGACTCCGACGACAGCGATCACTGGGCGGCCGGGAACGAGACCCGCGACCAGATCATCGGGTTCTACCGGCGCACGTGGCGACACTCGGACGCGACGATCAACGAGCTTCCCCTCGATGCCCCCGGCCACGTGCCCTGGTGGTCGGAGCCTTGTTTGAACACGAACCTGTTCGCCGTCATGGTCCATGTCCTCGGCGAGACCATCCGACATGCCGGGCACGCCGACATCCTGCGCGAGGGCGTCGACGGCCGGACCGGGGTGCGCGCCGAAAATGAGGTGCCACGGTGGAACTGCGGCGGCGGATGCGGGGTCGTCAAACGAGCGGTGTAACTGGGGTGGTGGGGTTACTGGCGGGCTGCTGAGAGTCGGCCGCCGAAGTGGACAGGGTCTGCCGGGAGACCTCGGCGCCATAGACCCCGCTCCAGCGGTGCGGTGTCGGTGTGCCAGTCCCCCTGGGCCCCGTTCGCCACCTGACGCAGAGCCCACCAGGCGGGCAGGACCGCCAGCCCCCCGATCCCGGCAATGGCTGCACACCTGGCGCATCCGTCACGCCCATGAACTGCTGGAAACCACCAACGCCACCGTGGACGCCATCGCCGCGGCCGCAGGCATGGGCACCGCCATCACCCTGCGCCGCCACGTCCACCGCAGCCGTCGGCGTCCCACCGACACCTACCCGACGTCGTCAACCAGCTCGACAAGGCCGCCGACGGCCCTCTGGAAGCCCTGCGAGCCCGTTCCCGGCCCGCTGCATCATCTGGCGGAGCATGCCGCGACGAACGCCTGCACCAGGCCGTGACCAGCGCGAACGTTGTCTGATGCGGCTGGGTGCCCACCGACGGCATGGCGCGGTGCGGTCCCGGTGCCGCCGGCTCCCGGATTGTGGCGGCCGCCGACGCCAGGCAGGGTGGTCTTGAGACCGTTCGGGCGAGGCAGAAGGCACACGGCCGGTCACGGATGCGGAATGCGACTCGTCTTCAGCGTGAAGCGCGTCCTCGTGAGCCGGGAACGACGTGCCTGGTCACCGCCGAACGAGTGGGCCGGTACACCGGTCCACAACGCGGTAGCCGATGCAGAATTCGTCCATGTCGGCGGGCTTACGGAAGGTTCGGTACATGCCAGAGAAGGATCCGGAGCAGGGGAGCGCCCACGAGGTCTCCCTGCCGCCGGAAGTGAAGCTGCTGCAGGAAGTCACTCCGCCCTTCTTTCCTGAAGGTGGTTCGGCAATGACCATCCTCGTCGAGTGGCCTCCCGGTCACCCCGGGCTCCCTCCGCATCGCCACTCGGGCCCAGCGTTCGGTTACGTGATGGAGGGTGCACTCCGGTTCGAGCTCGAGGGTGAGCCGGAGCGTGTGGTCGAGGCCGGTGGGACGTTCTGGGAGCCCGGCGGCGACGTGATCCACTACCAGGACGGCAACGCCCTGTCGGACGCACCGACCAAATTCGTGGTGACCATGGTGTGCGCGCCGGGTCAGCCGATGCTCACGCTGATCGACGAGGAGGAGCTGAAGGAACGGGCGCACCTGCGCGCCCAGCGTCCCTCGGAAGGCTGACACGCGAGATCACCAAGGGTGCGCAGTGCGGGACACCGATCCCGGTGCGGGGCTTTGCGGCAACCTGCGGCTTCACCGTTGTATCGATCTCACGAATCCGCACACGTTCTGCCACCCGGACCGGCTCATGGTGACGCCACCGCCCGCGCCGTCACCCGAGCGGCGTGTCACATCACAAGCGATCAGAGCGCACTGTGGCTCGCGCCGACACGGCTCACGGTCGTCGCGATCACGCCATGCCGGCACCGGATCTCGTAGGAGAGCGGCCCCCCGGGCGGAGATCGGCGCGGATGCGGTAGAGCCGGGCCGGGCGAGGCCAGTGGCCCTCTGTGTCCCTGCCGAGCGCGCGCCCGCGAGGACACGCGCGCCCGCCGACGAGCTCCAGGGGCTACCGGGTCTATTCGCAGTGCACCGGGCTTCAGCCCGGTGGTGAAGCGAATCTGAGAACTGCTCTGACCTCAGCTGTGTGCACGGATCCGCGCTGTTCACCTCAGCCCGGGTCAGAGCGGTCGGTTCTGCTGCTCGATGTACTGCTTCACGATGCTGAGCGGTGCACCGCCGACCGATCCGGCGAAGTACGAGCCCGACCACAGGCGCTGTGCCCGCCAGTAGTGGCGGACCAGGTCGGGGAACTCCTGGCGGAGCCTGCGCGAGGACACGCCCTTGAGGGAGTTCACCAGCCTGGACACGGCGATCTTCGGCGGGAAGTTCACGAGCAGATGGACGTGGTTGGCCTCGCCGTTGAACTCGACCAGCTCGGCCTCGAAGTCCTCGCACACGGCCCGCATGATCTCCTCGCAGCGCGTCAGGTGCCGGTCGGCGAAGACGGAGTGCCGGTACTTCGTCACGAAAACCAAGTGGACATGCATCCGGAATACGCAGTGACGACCTGTGCGAATGTTCTCATCGATACCCATAAACCAACTGCGTATCGTGATCCGTGTGCAGCTTCGGTACAGCTTCCGCCTGTACCCGGGCGCCGGTCAGCGCATGGCGCTGGCGAGGGCGTTCGGGTGTGCGCGGGTGGTCTACAACGACGCCCTCCGCGCTCGGGAGACCGCCCGCAGCGAAGGCATGCCGTTCCCGAAGACCGGCGACCTGTCGAAGCAGCTCATCACCGAGGCGAAGAGCACCCCGCAACGGGCCTGGCTCGCCGAGGTGTCGGCGGTCGTCCTCCAGCAGTCCCTCCGCGACCTGGACACCGCCTACCGGAACTTCTTCGACGGCCTGAAGGGCAAGCGTCCCCGCATGGGCGCACCCCGGTACAAGTCGAAGCGGGACACCCGGCAGGCCGTCCGTTTCACCGCGAACGCCCGCTGGTCGATCACTCCGGGGCAGAAGCTGCGCCTGCCGAAGATCGGCGACGTCAAGGTGAAGTGGTCGCGCACGCTGCCCTCCGTGCCGTCCACGGTGACGGTGGTCAAGGACAGCGCGGGCCGGTACTTCGCGAGCTTCGTCGTCAAGACCGACGCCTCTGAGGTGCTGCCCGAGGTCGCACCCGAGCTGGGCATCGATCTCGGTCTCGGGCACTTCGCGGTCCTGTCCGACGGGACGAAGGTCGACAGCCCGCGCTTCCTGCGCCGCGCCGAGAAGCGCCTGAAGAAAGCCCAGCGTGCCCTCTCCCGCAAGGAGAAGGGCTCCAGCAACCGGAACAAGGCCCGGATCAAGGTCGCCCGCGCACACGCGAAGGTGGCCGACGCGCGCCGCGAGTTCCACCACCAGCTCTCCACACGGCTGATCCGCGAGAACCAAGCGGTCGCCGTGGAGGACCTGGCGGTGAAGGGACTCGCGCGCACTCGGCTCGCGAAGTCCGTGCTCGACGCCGGATGGTCCGCGTTCGTCGGGATGCTGGAGTACAAGGCCGCCCGGTACGGGCGCACCTTCATCCGGATCGGCCGGTTCGAGCCGACATCCCAGGTGTGCTCGTGGTGCGGCGTCAAGGACGGCCCCAAGCCCCTGCACGTCCGCGAGTGGACGTGCCAGGCGTGCGGGGCGGTCCTCGACCGGGACATCAACGCGGCGGTCAACGTCGCCAAGGCCGCCGGACTGGCGGTGTCAGCCTGTGGAGCGCAGGTAAGACCGGGACTCGTCCCGGCACCGCGCAGCGAAGCAGGAACCCACCCGAAGCCCTCACCCATCCGGTGGGAGCAGGCGGGAATCCCCGGCCTTTAGGCCGGGGAGGATGTCAAGACCAGGTGCTCGACGACGGCCAGATCGCCGTTGGGTGCGGATCCTTTGAAGTGACGATCGGCTCCCCGTGACCTGCGGGTCAGTGTTGGTCGTCGTGCTTGGGGTGAGCGCGATCACGAGCAGGCCATGGCATTGTGTGCTTGCCCGAAGGTGAACCCTCCTTGCGGACGAGCGGTCCCCTCAGCTGTTCATCTCCTGGGTGGTCTGATCCGTATGCGAGCGCGCTGGTGCAGCCGGCATGGTGATCGGGGCCAGGCCGGCGATGGTTACTACCGCGACGACCAGCAGGCCGAGGGCAGTCGGCACACCGATGAGCGTTGCCAGGCCGCCGATGATGGGGGAGACCAGCAGCCAGCCGAGATTGCCGGCGAAGCCGACATGGCCCATGGCCACAGCCGCGGCGGGCAGCCCGCCCGCGGCTGTGAACGCGCCGGGGAAGACCGCGCTGATTCCTGCACCGGCGACAACGAGCGCCGCGAGCGTGATGGCGGGCTGTCCGAGAAGCAGCGCCCCGGTCAGCGCGCAGGCGCAGCACAGAGTGCCTACCTGGATGAGGCGGGCCCAGCCGATGCGGTCGACCATCCAGTCGTTGAACAGTCGGGCGAGGACCGAACCGGCCGAGAAGGCCGCGTATCCGGCTGCGGCGGTAGCGGCGTTCGCCCCCACGTGCCTCAGATACACGCCGCTCCAGGACGCCGGAGCATCCTCCACCAACGCCGCCAGGAAGGTCATCAGCGAGAGCAGCAACACGATCATCCGCTGAATCCGCTGGTTTGCTCCCTGCAAGGTCGCATCTCGTCTCCCCAGGTCGGAAAAGCGCCCGTCCTCGGTCTGCGCTCCGGCCTGCGGTGTCCCAGGCCGGGCGGTATCCGGCTCGGCCCTGGTCCCCGTCGTCGCGGTCCATTCGTCCTGTCCAGCGCGGTCGGTCCGCTGCACGTGCTGCGCGGGCTCCCGGTCCGATGCGAGTCCGCAAGCCGCCACCGCCGACACGAAAGCGAGGAGGGCGGCCACGACCACGAACTGAGTCGTCAGCGTCAGACCGAGGGCCGCAGTAGCCACTCCGGCCAGCCCGCCGGCGACGGCACCGACGCTACGGATGGCGTGCATCGAGTTGAGCACCGCCCGTCCGTACCGCCCCTGCACGACGACCGCTTGAGCGTTCATGGCCACAGACGTGCACCCGTCGGCCGCTCCGAGCAACACCAGCAGGCCCATCAAAGTCCACGCCGAGTGCGCCGTCGCGATGAGGCCCAGCGGCACACTCAGAGCCACAGGCGCCATCGCACTCACCGCACGGCTGCCGAGGCGCCGCACCAACAGCCCCCCGCCTGGCTGCCGACCAGCGCGCCGACTCCCAAACCAGCCAGCACCAGGCCCAAAAGCCCGTCGGACAACCGGAGCTCGGTCTGCACGGCGGGAACACTGGCGGCCCAGGACGCGAAAACCGCGCCGTGGACGAAGAAGATCGCTGCCACTGCCACCCGCGCCCGGCGGGCAGCCGCGGGTACCTGGCAGCCTTCATCGCGCACTGGGCACACCGCATTCCGTCGGGGCAGCAAGGCACGTAAGCGGCGGGCGTCCACCGGCAGTTGAGTTTGGTGTGAAGAAATACAACGACACCGTCGAGTGCCCTGACGGCCTTGTCCATACCGCCCGCCTGCCGCTGTCGAGTGCCACCCACAGCCTCACGGCCTGAATCCTGACCGTCACTTCAAAGGATCCGCACCCATCACCGTTTGCGCTCCTGAAGCCGGTGGCCGCGTTCATCGGGGGCCCCTGGGATCCGGGGGCTGCCGCGTTGAGCGGGTGTGCGGCGTCAGCGTGCGAACTTCTCGACGGCCGCCGCGGTGACGGGGGTGAAGAAGTTGACGAGGTTGCCGTCCGGGTCGCGCAGCAGCAGCGACCGGTTGCCCCAGGGCATCGTGGTGGGCTCGGCGACGAAGCCGGTGACGAAGCCGGTCAGGTTCTGGTGGACGCGGTCCACGTCGTCGACGAGGAACTCGATGATCACACTGTGGTTGGCCGCCGGGCGGGCGGAGCCCGGGGCGAACAGCGCAACGGTAGGGGTGCCGGCGATCGCGAGGGTCGCGCCCGCGGTGTTGAGTTCGGCGAAGTCCTCGGTGGCCCACACCGCCCGCACCCCGATGGCGCGCTCGTAGAACTCGACGAGGCGTGCGACATCACTGGTGATGATGCGGATCGAGACGAAGTCCATGACTGTTCTCCTTGGCCGTGCGGAAGGCGTACGCGCCGCAGGCTAGGAGAAATAGCGGACAGAACCCGTCCTGTATCCGGATTAGGCTGCGAACATGCCCCGCCCCGTCGGCCGCGTCCTGACACTCCTGGAACTGCTGCAGTCCGGCGGCACCCGCACGGTGGCCGAGCTCGCCGGCCACCAGGTACGCCCTCGGGCCCACCGCCGTCGTCAGCCACCCCCCCGCCGGCCACCCGCACGCCCTGGACGACGCCACCGGCAAGCGCGAACTCGGCCGCGACGCCCGCCGGTCATCCAGGGCGCTCACCGCCGAGAGCCGCCACCGTGGTCGGGCTCGACCTGTTTGGGGCCCAACTCGCCGCAGCGGCCCGTGCGAGGGGAGCGGCCCGCTCGCGGAGCAGCACACGCCGCTCAATCCGCCGGCCCCGGCATCGCGCCCTCGGCAAGCTTGATGCGGGTCCAGACGTTCATATTGACGACGACGGCGACGATCTCGAGCATCTCCTCCGGGCTGAAGTGCGCAGCGAGGGCGTCGTGCACGCGCTGGAACGCCGCGTCGCCGCCGGTGTCCGCGGCACGGGTGAGCGCCTCGGTGTAGCGGAGCGCCGCCTGCTCGGCCTCGGAGTGGAGCTCGGTCTCCCACCACGCGGTCAGGGTGTCGATCTTGACCCGGGGGATGCCTGCCTCGCGCGCCGCCTCGTAGTGCAGGTTGAGGCAGTAGGTGCAGTTGTTGAGCTGCGAAACCCGCAGGCGCAGGAGCTCGGCGAGGCCGCGGTCGATCCGCAGCTCCGCTGTGTATCCGAATGCATCCGCGCCCATCCGGGCCAGGTTGATCAGCGCCTCGTTCCTGCTCGCGTCGAGCCGGCGGTTCACGATCTGGATATTTTCTGTCATCTCGGCCCTTTCGATACGCACCATTTTCCTGACCGGTTCCGGGGCCCGCATCGAGCCGCTCGCTCATCCATGACAAAACCGCCGTTCGGCCGAGCGAGGGAACACGTTCCCGGCGCCGGGCGGCTCGGCCGGCGCGATCAGGATCTGCGTGAGCGCATTGCCGCTCCAGTGTCGTCTCGATATGTCGTTCACGACAGGCGAGAGCGAAACGGCGGCTTCTGCCTCGTGAGTCACGCACCCCGGCCCGACCTGGGGTTCACCGGTTGAAAACACCTGCCTGAGACCCCGCCAACGACAGGAGCACGTGTACCAGGCCCGAGCGGTGCGGCACGCCCCGCGCACCCAACACCGGCCCTGGCCCGAACAGCTGATTCCGGCGCGGCGGAAGCGGGGACGGCCTGATTCTCGCTGACCGCGGTGAGCAGTTCTGGCCCAAGGGCGAGGAGGTACCCGACTGGCGCGACAGCACGGTCCCCGCAGAGCGGCCCGAATGGCCCAGCCACGTTCGACCCTGCGGGCCCGACGGCGACCCACGTGCGGGAGACCTACGGCGTCACCCGCAAAAAACTGTGCTCACACCTCGGCATCGAACTGCGCGGAGCCGCCTTGGACGTGAGCAGTAAGCGGCCCGTCCGCGAGACCGCGGCACAGTGCTGCCCCGGCGCACCATTGCCGCAGGCTTCTGCCCCTCCTGGCCGGCCTACGCACACGGACAGGCTCCACCACCTCACCCCAACGGTCGAATCGGATGTGTCCGGACATCCAGCCGCTGGAATCGCCGACCCGGTGAACCTTCCCGGTCAGAGCACCAGCGGGGGCAACCCCAAAGAGCCGGACCAGCCGGTGGGTGGTGGACGGTGCGACAGCAATGGCCGTGAGCCGGTCAGGCACCGCCGGCCGGTGCGGGAGGTCAGGCCCTGGCGATCTTCCTGCCCGGCATCGGCTCCGCGCGTGCTGTCCGCCATTCAGACGCACCGAAGGCGTTCGCGAAATACTGCGTCTCGTGCACCACACGCCCGTCGGCGAATTCCATGATGCTCACCGAATAAGCGTAGCCCGCCCACTCAGGACGGCCACAGCACAGCCGGCACGGTTCACTGACGGAATGAGGATCGGTGTCACGGCCTTTGTGACGGATGAAGGAATCCGACCCGCCGAGCTCGGCAAAGCGCTGAAGGAACGCGGCTTCGACTCGCTTTTCCTCCACGAACACAGCCATGTCCCGGTGGAACGGGAGACGAGGTTCCCCGCAGGCGGTGGGCTGCCTCGGATGTACTACCGCACGCTCGACCCGTTCGTCGCCTTGACGGCGGCCGCGACGGTCACCGAGAACCTGCTGCTGGGAACCGAGGTGGCTCTGCTGGTCGAGCGCGATGTGATGCACGCCGCGAAGCAGGTCGCCAGCCTGGACCTGGTGTCCGGCGGACGCATGATCTTCGGTGTCGGCGCGGGCTGGAGCCATGAGGAGATGCGCAACCACGGAACAGGTCCACGCACGCGGGGGAAGCTGCTGGATGAACGGCTGGCCGCAGTCAAGGAGATCTGGACGAAGGAGAAGGCGGAATTCCACGGCGAGTACGTCGACTTCGCCCCGATCTACTGCTGGCCCAAGCCGGTACAGCGCCCGCACCCGCCCCTCTACATCGGCGGTGACGGCCAGGCGGCGCTGACCAGGGTGGCGGCACACGGCGATGGCTGGATGCCGCATTCGGTGAGCGACCCCGCCCACGCCCGCCCTCAGCTGGACCGGTTGGCCGCGGCCGTCGGCCGTGTGCCGGTGATCGTGGCCTCCGTGTCACCCGCACCCGAACTCATCGATGCCTACGCCGAGGCAGGGGCCGACCACGTGACACTGTCCCTGCCGATGCGGACCGAGGACGAAACGCTGCGCATTCTGGATGGATTCGCCGAGCTCGCCCGTCACTATCGGTAGCCGCACGGCGGGCCCGGCCCGTGACGTCGAACCATCGGGACGATCCGTGGAACCGCCGCTGGCGGTCTCGCGGCCGATGGCGCCTTGTGACGAGTGCGCATGAACGATGCAGCAAGGCACTGGGCCGCGACAGGCGATTGATCGAACTTGCTCTGACCTGATCGGTGCCGTCGAGACCGGCACCGACTCCTGCCTCCTACCGCCTCGCCGGCCCCGCGCCCGAGCCGAACAGCAGGCAGCCGCCAGCTGACTTCGTCCCACTTTCCACGCTGCCCGTCGGCCCAAAGTTGACGGGCACTGTTACCGTCTTCCGCAGCAGTGATCATGAAGGAGCGGAGACAGACTTGTTCCCTGAGACGGTGCTGCATACCCAGCGACTGACCCTTCGCCCGTTCAGCAGCAGCGCCATCCCCGACACCCAGGCGAGCTGCTCGCGTGCCCGGCCCTTTCAAGACGTGGACCGGGCTTGACGATTGCCTTCCGTCCCTGCGGACGTCTCAGCGGCCCGGCATCCGCACACCCGACCACCTGCGATGCTGGCAGCTCCACAGCCCACCGGCACAACGCGGCCGAAACGAGGGAAGAGGCAGATGCTGGACGCCGAGATGCCGAAGCACCCAGTGATCCGCTTCGCCCGCGAACTCCCGCACGCTTTGCGCCTGCTGCGCCGGACGGACCGCCGCCTCGCCCCGGCAGCGACTGGGAGCTGCTCTTCGCCCACGGCGACCACACCCCCGCCCAACGGGGCGGCATCCACGCCTGGCAGGAAGCCGCCGGGCGCTCGCCAGCTGGGGTGTCAGGCGTGCGCTGGAACCTTGTGTCACCGGCCTGCGCGGTCTCGGTGGGGCCGGCGGCGGTGGGGGCGGGACAGGGACCGGGCCCCGCGGCGGTGCACATCACATGACCGTTGATGGCGATGCCAACCGGCCAGGGTGTGGCTGATCTGAGTCTACGCCCCCTCCGGGTCCCGGGGCGGATCGAGAATCGGGAAGTTGGGGTCTGACAGGCGGAGGAACCCTTGACTGAACTGCGCGAACCGCTGGAGCTGTTCGACAACTGCCCCGACGACGGCGTGGAGGGCCGGCAGGGCGTTACGGCCATGGCCGCCCCTTCGGGGCGCCGTGGGTACCTGCGCACCGTCCTCGGGGAGTAGAGCGTGTGGTCCAGCATCGTCGCCGTGCTCGGCACCCTTGCCGGTGCTGCTCTCGCGGGCTACGCGCAGCGTGCGACTGACCAGCGGGCGCGGGACGCCGCGCACCGCCAGGAGGTGACGCGCGCTGTCGCGGATCTGCTGGAGGCCGTGGTGCGGCACCGGGAGATGCACTGGCTGACCGTGGCCGCTCGGCGAGCGGGCGACGCCGAGACGACCGAGGAGCGCTCCGCGCTGGCCTCGACCCGCAGCGCTGCCACCGTCGCACGGGACCGGATCGGGCTCCTGGTGCTCTCGGACCCCGCGTTACTGGATGCCGCCGAGACGGCCTGGAGGACGGCGATAGAGCTTCCCGACATCGTCTTGGGCCCGGTGGTCGACGGGCGATTCCAGCCCGACGTGGAGACCGCGTTGGAGACCGCCCGGGAACGGTCCCGGAGCGCGCACACGGCACTGCGGATTGCGGGGGCGGCGTACATCAACACCGGTCACTGATCTACCAGCGGTTCGTCCCGCCATGCCCTCGCATCCGCCGTGTTGCCGGGCACAGGCCGGGCCGCCACCGCGAGGGGGTGTCCGCGTCGACGATGGCCTGCACGTTGCCGGGAACCGGTAGTGAGGGCAGGAGGCGCCCGCGCCGCGGTCCCGGACCGGGACGAGGGTGCCGTCCACGATCCGCATCCGGTCCGGGGCCGAGCGTCGTGGTGTCTTCCCTTTCGGCGTCTGTGTGGGCGATGGCCGGGCATACGGGCTTCACCCCCTTGTGAGAGGAGCTCATTTCCATGCTCGGCATAGTCGCGGCGGTGCTGTTCTTCGTGTCGTTTCTGATCAACGCGGCGGATCTCAGCACCAGTCATGAGTTTTCTTCGATGAACGTGATGCTGCTGGGGCTGACCGCTCTGGCCCTGCACGTGGCGGGGATCGGTTCCGGCTGGTCCCGTAGACGCTGACCCGTGAGCAGGTACTCGCCTCGTGGCGGGCGGTCGCCGTAGCGCCGGCGTGCGATGAGTTCGGCTTCCTCCAGCTTGCGCAGGCGCAGCGTTGAGGGCCTCCCCGGAGGGGAGGTCATCGGCTTCCGTATCTCACACGGTGGAGAGGCAAACGGCGTCACCGCCGGCGGGGCCCTTGTCCGAACAGGCGAAGGATGCAGGCAAGGCCGGTGAGGCCGCCGGCGCTTGCAGCCTCTCGGCCACCCTGGTCCGGGCAATGGCCGGGCATGCGCCTTTCCACGCCCAGGTGGTGGCCCAGCGCACTGCGGACGTCGCGCCCGGTCGGACCGGCATGCCGTGAGGGCGCCTGTACGGCCTGGTCACTTACACCTTGGCCTACGGGGCCGAGGTGTGGCCCGCCGCCCACGGCGTCTGCGTGGACGCCGTGGGCGGCTGTTTCTATCGCGTCGCCTTCTCGCCGGCCGGGCCGAGCGCGTCCACTTGCCGTCGATGCCCTGGCCGTTGAGGTCACCGGGCCTGCGGTCGCCTGAGAAGCGGTAGACGTGCTGTCCGCCGACGGTGATCTGGACCTGGCCGTCCTGGCGTCGGATGGCCCCGACCTCCTTGGGGTTCACTCCCGCCAGGTAGACGTTGCCGCCTTCTTGGACGGTCACGGGCGGCCACTTCACCGCGCAGGCGTCGACGCAGGACGACCGCGAGGGGTCGGTGGTGTCATCGTCGAAGCGATACAGCGCCGCCTGACTGATGTTGATCAGATGCGGTCCAGACAGGGGCGCCGAGGTGACCGCGGACAACTGGGCCCACTTCGGCGGCTGCTCCTGCACCGCCGTTCCGACCACGGTCCCGCCGTTCCCGCTGAGACCGGCGTCCTGCGCGGTGGAGTCGGCCACTTGCAGCGCAGAGTTGCCCGCCGACCGGCTGGACGCGAACGGGGCCCGCAGTGGCATCGGACGTCAACATCCCCGGGAGCGCACTCAAGGAGGCCCAGGGCATGCTGGGTTTCGTCCACGATCACATCGACATCGGACACCACACGTTCGACTTCGATGCCGCGTTCGGCCCCGAGCTCTCCCACGGCTCCGCACAGCACTTCGAGAACAAGTGGGAGGACGGGCAAGCACGTGTGGCGGCCAGGCGGGCTGCCGTGCGGAGCGCGTCTGCCGGGGAGGCGTCGTCTTCCAGCAGCATCAACGGCTCGGCGATCGGGGCGATCAGCACGTGTCCCGGATCCGTCACCACCGCTGCGGACACGCTCCGGCTGATGCGGTTGTACGGCGCTTGGGCCTGCCGGTCATGCAGCAGGTCCAAGGCGAAGCCCGGTAGGCTCCCACGGTCACGTCGGCGCCGTAGGCCACGCTGCGCTCTGCTTCGTCCATGCCCCTCGCGCAGCACGCCGACCGTGATGCCCAGGGGGCTGCAGACGGCCGCGGCGAGCTTTCCTCTTCCTCGGCCTGCCGCTCATCGGGCGTGATCATATGGACGCCGCCGTCGGCCAGCACGCGCAGAGATTCGGCCAGGAACCGGGCACCGCGCAGTCGTTCCTCCCCGGCAGTCCGGCCGCCATGGATCATGGTGCGGCCGGTAAGGCGGACCGCCATCTGCCGGGCCTCGTCGTCGAACGCCACACCCCCAACTGCCGCGGCCGGCCGGCCGAGGACAGCGAGCACCGCGTGGGAGAGGGCCTCCAGCGTCTCTCCTGCTGCGGCACGGCGCCTCAGGTCCTCGATTGCGGAACGCGCGTCCATCCAAGCTCCCAACTCACGTATCAGCCGCCTCCGGGGAAGTGCATGTCGGGCAGCTTGTCAACGAAACGTGTGAAGGCCTCGGTCGCCTCGCCCGTACGGGTCTTGGGGCCCTTCTCATCGATTTCGATGCGGCCCTCGAAGCGTCCCTGCCCGACCCGGTCCGTGCCGGGCGGCCGATACAGCGCGCTGAGGTACTCCGTCGGTGGAACAGGCCGGCGGGCTCGTGGTCCTCGCTCTCGGCGCGGGGTAGGGGTGGGGGGCTGGCGGTACTGGCATGCCGGAGAAAGCGGGCGTCATGGAGGTTGTTCTCTACCGCGTGGCTGGAATCCTCAGACGTGAAGCCCGGCTGGGGGCCGGCGCGCAGAGCTTCAACCCGTGCGCCGGCCTACCCGCCTGTCGGCCGTCGGGCAACGCCGGATGGTTCGGCATCAGGTTGTGACCAGGGCCAGCCCCTCGGGTGCTGTCACCTTCACCGATCCGTCCGCTGCCAGCGTGATGTCCAGTTGGCCTCCGCCGACTTGGAGCCCGGTGATCGTCAGCGGTGCGTACTTCGGGGCGAAGGTCGGGTTCACGGTGATCCTCCCACCTGGAACGTCCGCTTTCAGGCCGAGGGCGGCTTGGAGCACGAGGACCGAGGAGGTGGCGGCCCACGCCTGCGGCCGACAGGACGCCGGATAGGGGGCCGGGAGCCGGCTTCCCTCGGCACCGTGCCCGGCGAAGAGTTCGGGAAGACGGGCCTCGAACACCGTCGACGCGCTCAGCAGGCCTGCTGCCAGTGAGGCCGCGGCCTCCCAGAATCCTGCCCTGATCAGGCCATGTACAGCGATCGCTGTGTCGTGCGGCCAGATCGAGCCGACGTGGTAGCCATACGGGTTGAAGCCCACCGCGTCGCTGCTCAGGGTGCGCAGGCCGTGGCCTGCGTCCAGGTCGGGTGCGGCGATACGGGCCGCGAGCAGCGCGCTCTCCTCGGCGTTGAGCAGTCCGGTGCCAAGGAGGTGGCCGAAGCCGGAGGTGACCGAGTCGACGGGCTTGCCGTCGCCGTCGAGGGCGACGGCCGGGTAGGGGCCGTGTTCGTCCGATACCCAGAAGCGGTCGCGGAAGCGGGCGGCGAGTTGCTCGGCCCATGCCTCCCAGTCCTCGGCCCCCGGGCGGCCGAAGGCACGCAGCAGCGCAGCTCCGCCGCATGCGGCCTCGTAGGCGTACGCCTGGACTTCGCACAGGGCGATGGGGGCGTGGGCGCGGCTGCCGTCGCGGTAGCGGATGGAGTCGTCCGAGTCTTTCCAGCCCTGGTTGGACAGACCCTCGCCACTGTGGTCGATGTACCTCAGGAAGCCGTCGCTGTCGGCGGCTGCCTGGTCGCGCATCCAGGCGAGGGCTGATTCGGCGTGCGGGAGGAGCTCTTCGACCTGGGCCGGGTCGAGTCCCCAGCGCCAGGCGTCGTGGAGGAGGGTGATCCACAGCGGGGTGGCGTCGACTGTGCCGTAATACACCGGCGGAAGGGTGAGTTGACCCGGGATGTGCAGGGTGTCGCGGCGGACTTCGTGGAGGATCTTGCCCGGCTGTTCCTCGGTGGCTGGGTCGGTGCGGGTGCCCTGGCGGCGGGCGAGGGTGCGCAGGGTGCCGGCGGCGAGGTCGGTGCCGAGGGGCAGCAGCATGCGGGCGGCCCACAGGGCGTCGCGCCCGAAGAGGGTCAGGAACCAGGGCGCGCCCGCGGCGAGGAACTGGTCCGAGCGGTCTCCCTCGGACTGCGGGTCGGCCAGGCGCAGGCGGTCGAGGTCGGCGAGAGACTGCTCCAGCCAGCCATCCAGGCGGCGGTCCGCGCTGCGCAGTACAGGAACGCTCCACGGCACCCGGTCTGCGGGCGGGGGCGGGAACTGGTCGCCGTCCTCGTAGGCGGCCGCACAGGTCAGGGTCACCGACCACACGGTGCCGGGGTCCAGTTCGACGTCGTACGACAGCTGTCCCGCCGGCACGTCCAGTACGTCGGGGGCCGGCTCGCTGACCAGGCGGGCGGTGAAGCCGTCACCCGTCCAGGACAGGCCGACGGCCTCGCCGTCGACGACCTGGGGCGGCATCTGCTCGGGAGCGTGTCCCGACTTGACCTGGTCCATGCCGGCCAGGTCCGAGCCCGCGGTCACCGTCAGGCGGAAACGGACCTGCCGGCTGCCCGCATTGGCGATCTCCAGGCGGTCCTCGAACCGGCCCGCTGCCGTGGCGCGGCGGCGGTGGAGGGTGACGGCGGGATCGGGGGTGGCCTCGCCGAGGCCGCGCAGGACGGCTCGGAAGTCCGCGCCGTCCGCACCCCGCAATCCCTGCGCGACGGGGGCCAGGGTGATGCTCTCGGCGGCGACCGTGAGCTGGGACAGGGCCCGGCGGTCACCGTGGTAAAAGCCGTCAGCACCCTCGCTGACCTGCCCGTCCGCTCGCGAAATGACGAGGCTCGGCGCGTGCAGCGTGACGACCGCGTCATGCAGGAACGGCTGCAGTCCACCGGCTTCGGGAGCGGGTGCGGTGACCGAGCCGTTGGAGTCCTGGGTCTTGACAGTGGCGTCCAAGGAAGTAGAACCTCTCAGTGTTTTAGCGTTCCAATGACACTAAGCGACTCGTCAGAGCCGTGCAATGACTCTTGGAACGCTAAAAATAAAGTCCGTATCTCCTCTGTCTGCCGGAGAGCCGCATGCCCCGCTCCACCAACACCTCCTCGGCGAAGGGTGGCCCGGTGACCCTCGCGATGGTCGCCCGGCGGGCCGGCGTCTCGGCGCAGACCGTGTCGAACGCGATCAACTCGCCGGACCTGCTGCGCCCGCAGACCCTGGAGCGGGTCCGCCGCGTGATCGAGGAGATGGGCTACCGGCCCAGCCGGGCCGCGCAGACACTGCGCAGCGGTTCCAGCAAGCTCATCGGCTACGGCATCCAGCCCACCCCGCCCGGCAGCTCGGGCGCGGTCATGGACCGCTTCCTGCACGCGCTGTCGGAGGCCGCCGACGAGGCCGGGTACCGGATGCTGGTGTTCGCCTCCCCGCCGGGCGGCCCGAGCCTGAAGGGCTACGAGGAGCTGCTGGCCCAGCACGAGGTCGACGGCTTCGTGCTCAGCGGCACCGAGCGGGGCGACCCGCGCCAGGCGTGGCTGGCCAAGCGGGGCGTGCCGTTCGTCGGGTTCGGCCGGATGTGGTCGGGGCGGCCGATCGGTGACTGGGTGGACGTCGACGGCGCCTGCGGCACGGACGCCGCCGTGGAGCACCTGGTCTCCCTCGGGCATCAAAGGATCGCCTTCCTGGGCTGGGAGCGCGGTGCCTCCGGTGCCGGTGACGACCGTGCCGAGGGCTGGCTGCGGGCGATGAAGCGCCACGGGCTGGCGACGCGCGGGCGGCGCGGGCAGTGCGCCAACGACATCGACGCGGCCCGCGCCGCGGTGAAACCACTGCTGGACGGCGGCGCAACCGCCGTGATCGCGGCCAGCGACATGCTGGCGCTGGGCTGTTACCAGATGCTGGGCGAGCGGGGCGCCACTCCCGGCCGGGATGTCGCCGTGGTCGGCTTCGACGACTCGCCGACCGCCGGACTCCTCTCACCCGGCCTGTCCTCGATCGCCCAGCCGCTGGAGGACGTCGGCCGGGAATGCGTGCGGCTGCTGCTGGCGCGCATCGCCACCCCGGACGCGCCGCCCGAGCGACTCCTGCTGGAGCCGTCCCTGATCGTGCGCGACAGCGCCGCCACGGCTCCGTCCGCCACCCCATGAACCCCCACCCGGCCGGGGCTTTCCCGTCCCGGCCGGCCCCACTGCACCTGAAGACGCTTTTTTCTCCTCCACCCCCACGCCCCTGGCCCACGCCTTCGTGTGCCCGGGAGGAGCCGCAGGTACCACCCCGCAACCCTCGGAGGAAGCAATGCACAACCGTTCGGCCGTCGCGGCCGTGATCACCTGTGCGGCCATGCTGGCCGCCACGGGTTGCTCGTCAAGTTTCGGCAGCGACAAGAAAACGGCGCAGGACGCCAGTTCCAAGCAGCACCTGACGGTGCTGATCGCCTCCTCGGGGGACGCGGAGACCAAGGCCGTCAAGGACGCGGCGGCCGCCTGGGCCAAGCAGTCCGGCAACACGGTGACCGTGGACCTGGCCAAGGACATCAACCAGCAGCTCGGTCAGGCCTTCGCCGGGAACAAGCCGCCGGACGCCTTCTACGTCGACTCCAGCCAGTTCGCCAACTACGCCAAGGGCGGCTCCCTCTACCCCTACGGCAGCCAGATCAAGGACGCCGACGACTTCTCCGCCCAGCTGCGCACGTCGTTCACCTACGACGGGAAGCTGGTGTGCCTGCCCAAGGACACCTCCACCCTCGCCCTGGTCATCAACACCGGCCTGTGGCAGAAGGCCGGGCTGAGTGCGAAGGACTACCCGACCAGCTGGGCCCAGCTGAAGACGGTCGCGGCCAAGCTGACCAAGGGCAAGGTCACCGGGCTGGTCATCAACGGCGAGTACGCGAGAGTAGGCGTCTTCATGAAGGAGGCGGGCGGCTGGATCACCAACAGCGACCAGACGAAGATGACCGCCGACAGCACCCAGAACGCCCAGGCCCTGGGGTATGTGCAGTCGCTGCTGAAGTCCGGCTCGATGAAGTACGCCAGCCAGGTCGACACCGGCTGGGGCGGCGAAGCCTTCGGCAAGGGCAAGGCCGCCATGACCATCGAGGGCAACTGGCTCACCGGCGCCATGAAGGCCGACTTCCCCGGCGTGAAGTACGCGGTCGTCCCGCTGCCCGCCGGTCCGGCCGGCAAGGGCACCCTCGCCTTCAGCCAGTGCTGGGGCGTGGCCCAGGCCAGCGCCCACCGGGCTGCGGCCGTGGACCTGGTGAAGTATCTGACCTCCGCCACTCAGCAGTTGAAGAACGCTGACGCCTTCGGTGTGATGCCCTCCCGCACCAGCGCGCTGGCCGAGTACGGGAAGAAGTACCCGGCGGCCAAGGCGTGGGCGGACGGCACGGCGTATGCGCAGGGCCCGGTGACGGTCGCCGGCTTCGACAAGGTGCTCGCCCAGTTCAACACCGACATCGCCGCGCTGGGCACCGGTGATGCGAAGAAGATCCTCTCCGACCTGCAGCGCAACGGCGAGCAGGCCCTGACGAAGGGCGACTGAGCCCCTTATGTCCTCGCCTACGTCACAGACTCCCCGCCCGAACTCGCGCTCGAGCGCGGGCGGGGGTCCCCGTACGGCCGACTCGCCGGGCGTCCCTGACACGCCCGGCGGGTCCGGTCCGGCCGCGGGGCCCCGCAAAAAGCCCGCCACTCGTGTGGGGCGCCGCGGCGAAGGTCCCTGGGGCTGGCTGTTCGTCAGCCCCATGGTGATCATCCTCGGTCTGTTCTTCGTCCTGCCGATCTTCATGGCGCTGTGGGTGAGCCTGCTGCACTGGGACGGCCAGTCCAACCCCTTCAACGGCCAGGCGAAGTTCGTGGGCCTGGACAACTACCGGTCCCTGTTCACCCAGGACGGCCTGGACCGCACCCTGTTCGCGACCTCGCTGCGCAACAACGCCTACTACGTGCTGCTGACCGTGCCGATCCAGACGGTCCTCGCCCTGGTGCTCGCTTTGATCGTCAACCAGCGGATCCTGCGCGCACGGGGCGCCCTGCGCACCGCGTTCTTCTTCCCCTCGGTCACCAGTTCGATCGCGGTCTCCACGGTCTTCCTTTTCCTGTTCCAGGGCAGCGGCGCCGTCAACACGGCACTGTCCTGGATCGGGGTGAAGGGGCCGAGCTGGTTCAACGACCCGCGCGGCGTGCTGTCCCTGCTGCTCGGCGCGCTGGGCATCGTCGACCCGGACCATCCCTCGGGCTTCCTCGCCGACCACCATGTGATGGGACTGTCCTTCTTCGACTGGCTTTCGGGGCCGTCCGTCGCCATGTGCGTGATCATCATGCTCGCGGTGTGGACGACCTCCGGCACCTTCATGCTGATCTTCCTCGCCGCCCTCCAGGGCATCCCGCGCGAACTGGAGGAGGCCGCCGCCATCGAGGGCGTCGGCCGCCTGCAGATGCTGCGCCACGTGATCCTGCCCGCGCTGCGGCCCGTGATCTTCCTGGTGGTCACCCTCGGCCTCATCGGCACCTGGCAGGTCTTCGACCAGGTCTACGTCATGAGCGGCGGCGCCCCCGGCAACACCACCCTGACCCCGGCCTACCTGTCGTACTCGGACGCCTTCGACGACGCCAACTTCGGCCAGGGCGCGGCCATCGCCTTCGTCCTGCTGATCATCATCCTCGCCTTCACCGTCGCACAGCGTTTCCTGCTGCGCGAGCGCACCCCCCGAACCCGGAGGAACCGATGAACGCCAAGGCCGCCGCCCGGGCGCAGGGGCGCCCGGTACTGGAACGGTTCTCCCTGCCACTGCGCATCCTCGGCTACGCGACCGTCATCGCGCTCGGCCTGCTGTACCTGTTCCCGTTCATCCTGCAACTGGTCACCGGCTTCAAAACGGACCCGGATGCGGCCGCGCACCCCCTCGGGCTGATCCCCACCACCCCCACGACCGCGGCCTACCAGCGGCTGTTCGGCCTGAGCCAGTCCGGCGAGGCGGTGCCCTTCTTCCGCTGGCTGGGCAACTCCGTGTTCCTGTCGGTCACCGTCACGGCCGGACGCGTGCTGTTCGACTCGATGGCCGGCTACGCGCTCGCCCGGCTCAACTTCCCCGGCCGCAGGCTGCTGTTCGGCTTCGTCATCGCCATCCTGGCAGTGCCGCCCGTGGCCCTGCTGATCCCGAAGTTCCTGGTGCTGAACACCTTCGGGCTGTTCGACACCTACACCGCCATGATCCTGCCACTGCTGGTGGACACCGTCGGCATCTTCATCATGAAGCAGTTCTTCGAGTCCATCCCCCGAGAGGTCGAAGAGGCCGCGAAGTTGGACGGCGCCGGCGTCTTCCGCACCTTCTGGTCGATCGTCCTGCCCATGGCCCGCCCCGCCCTGATCACCCTGACCATCCTGTCGTTCCAGGGCTCCTGGAACGAGTTCACCAACCTCCTCGTCGCCACCCAGTCCAGCCAGTACGAAACCCTCACCACGGGCCTGGCCCGCTTCGTCTCCGGCAGCCTGGGCCAAGGCACCCAGTACCCCCTGAAACTGGCGGCGGCCCTGATGGCCACCATCCCCGTAGCCGTGCTGTTCTTCTGCTTCCAGCGGTACTTCGTCCAGGGCGCCAACGCCGGAGCCGTCAAGGAATAGCCCACCGCCGATGTCGTCGCGACGCGCACCCGCTGCCGGCAGGAGCCCTCGAGCCTGTGGGCTGCCTGCCCCACCGAAAGGCACACCTGTGTCCACCGCGCCCCGTGACCCGCACCGGCCCGTCGCGCATCTGCGACCGCCCCGCAACTGGGTCGTGCCCCTTGGTGTGGTGTAGGCGATCATTCGTCGGTGGCGGGCAGCAGGGTGGTCTTGTCCGGATAGAGGCTGTCCATGCTCTCGTTGGAGAGGTAGCGGCGGGGGAAGGCGATCCACTCGTCGTGCAGCTCGATCAGGACGGCGGTGGCGAGGCGTTCGACTGCGGCGTCGTTGGGGAAGACCTGGACGACGTCGGCCCGGCGTTTGACCTCCCGATTTAAGCGCTCCAGTGGGTTGGTCGACTGGATCTTCTTCCAGTGCTGGTGGGGGAAGTCGGCGAAGGCGGTCAGCTCGTCCTTGGCATCGAGGAGCATCTCCTTCACCTTGGGGAACTGCTTGCCGAAGGCGTCGGCGACGGTGTCGAGCTGGGTGCGGACCGAGACGGCGTCGGGCTGGGCGAAGATCGTGCGGATGGTCGCGGCGGCCATCTCGGCGTGCTGCTTCGGGATCACCGAGAAGACGTTGCGGACGAAATGAACGCGGCAGCGCTGGTGTGCGGCTCCGATCATGACCTTGCCAATGGCGGCGACCAGGCCGAGGTGTTGGTCGGAGATGACGAGGCGGACCCCGTTCAGGCCGCGTTTGCGCAGGTCACGCAGGAAGGTGGTCCAGAAGGTCTCGTTCTCGCTGTCGCCGACCATGAGGCCGAGGACTTCGCGGCCGCCGTCCTCGGTGACGCCGGTGGCGATGACGACGGCGCGGGAGGCGATCTGGTGGTCGACGCGGGCCTTGAGATAGGTGGCGTCGAGGTAGACGTAGGGGAAGCGGGTGTGGTCCAGGGGGCGGTTGCGGAAGGCGGCGAGGCTTTCGTCGAGGTCGCCGCAGATCCGGGAGACCTCGCTCTTGGAGATGCCGGTGTCCGAACCGAGGGCTTTGACCAGGTCGTCGACGCTGCGGGTGGAGACGCCATGGACGTATGCCTCGATGATGACGGCGTAGAGGGCCTGGTCGACGCGGCGCCGGCGTTCCAGCAGGCTGGGGAAGAAGGTGCCGGCGCGGAGCTTGGGGATGGCGAGTTCCAGGTCGCCGGCCTGGTGGTCAGGGTCCGTTCGCGGTGGCCGTTGCGGTAAGCGGTGCGGGTGTCGGTGTGCTCGCCCCATGCGGCACCGATGTGCTGTGTCGCCTCGGCTTCTATCAGAGGGCAGTAAGTAACGTGCTGCCCGTTTCACGCTTGTAGCTGGTGGTGGCCCTTCCGGGTGGCTATGGCCGTGGCTGGGTGAACAACCCCTGCGCGGGTTCGATCAGGATCCCGCGTTCGGCCAGCCGCTTGAGCTTCAGCCGGACGTTGTTGACGTTGTTGGGCGCGATCTCCAGATCCATCGCCTCGCAGACCGCCCGCGCCCGCAGCGGGGCGTCGGCCGCGGCGAACACCGCCATGATCTGCCGGTAGGCCGGATGGTCCGGCAGCTTCGCGGCCGGCGGCGTCGGCGGGGACGGATCAGGCAGAGCCAGCAGCGTCTTGCGGGTGATGCGGACCTCCTCGGCGACACGGTCGAACTCCTCCAATTGCGCGGTGAGTTCCGCGATGCGTCCCGGCGTGGCGTCGGCCTGCGCGGCGATCTCGCGCTCTTGCTCCTCCAGGCGCGCCAGCACCGCTCCCAAGGTCAGATTGCTGCCGCTCATGCGCCGCGCCAGGTAGGGGTGGAGGTCGCGGTGAGCATCCGGGCCATCCGGTCGCTTATGGCCCAGTACACCCTCGACTCGGCGGAGGCGGGCCGGTGCTCGTAGTCCCGTACCAGCCTGCGGTGCAGCATCATGATCCCGTTCACCTGCTCCACCACCCACCTCTTGGGCTGCGGGACGAACCCGCTGGCTGCCGGGTTGCGCTCGACGACTTCGACGTCGATGCCCACCTTCTGCCCGTGGTCGACGACGGCGGTCTTGAATCCCTGGTCCACCAGGGCCTTCTGCACCGTGTCGGTGTCGGCGGCGACCTTGTCCAGCAAGGCGATGCCGGCGGCGTTGTCATGCACGGACGCGGCCAGCACCACCACCGCGATCACCAGGCCGAGAACATCAACTGCCAGGCCGCGTTTGCGGCCTGGGACTTTTTTTGCCGCGTCCTTTCCGGTGGTGCCGGCGGGCACCCCGGCAGCCGCGTGCAGGCTCTGGGTGTCGAGCACCACCAGGCTCGGGTCGGCCTTGCGCCCCCGGCTCTCGCGGACCTGCCAACGCAGCAGGTCGTGGATGGTCTGGTCGGTGCCGTCGTCGCGCCACTTGTAGAAGTAGTACTTCACCGCTCCGACCGGGGGCAGGTCGTGGGGGAGGTAGTCCCACTGGCAGCCGGTACGGGACTGGTAGAGCAGGGCGTTGACGATCTCCCGCATCTCGTAGGCGCCCTGGTGGCCGCTGACGGAGGGATGCTGAGCCTTCCAGGAGGCGATGACGGGCTCGATCAGGGCGCACCGCTCGTCGGATAAGTCGCTCTTGTAGGGCTGGCGGTCGCTCACGAGGAACACTCCAGCACGACAGGACTCCCCGATCAGCCTCGATACGCCTGTGCCACACATTCCAGCGACAACAACCTGACATCACGTCACATACCGCCCTCTCAGAGCCGACGGGCGGGCAGTAGCGACCGGGGAGCGGGCAACCGGGGCGTGCGAGGTCGATGAGTGGGAAAACGTGGTGGCAGTCAGCGCGGGCAGCTACCACACTGTCGGGGTTACAGCGGCTGGGCGGGTTCTCGCAGCGGGAGACAACAGCTACGGACAGTGCGAGGTCGGTGATTGGCGCGACATTGTCGCCGTGGCGGCGGGTTCAACGCACACCCTCGGCCTGCGTGCCGGCGGCACAGTCGTGACCGCAGGGAACAATGCCGACCGCCAGTGCGAAGTGGATGCCTGGTTCGGAGTCCAGCTTCCATAGGCCCCGGGACGCGCCAACGTGAACTGACATACCGTCACCCCGAACCCCGGAACCTCATTATGATTCCAGTCCCAAGACTGCTCGCGTGCATCGTGGTACGGCTCCGGGCAGGAAGCCCGCACACGCCCAACACAAGGCGGAGGCAGCCGAGCAGCGGGCGCGGCAGCGCAAGGAAGAACACGACCGAGCGCAGGCGGAGCTGGAGCGGGCCGAAGCAGCCCTGCGCGAACCGGAAGAGCGCGACCGAGCGGGCGCGGCAACTCCACGCCCCGGTGGAACTGCGACGCCAGATGCGAGACGAGCCCGAGCGTGCGCGGAGCCGACCCGCCCGGACAGGCCCCGCTGCACGGCAGGCACGCCATGCCCCTGAGGCGGCGCGAACCCGCGCCGAGCGCTCGATGACGTGAACTCCACGCCGGCCCACAGGCCTGCCGTCCGGGCAGGGCACAAGGCACGACAGGGCCGGACCGCGCGAAGGAACAAAAGGCCGGTTTCTCCCGGCGCCGCCCAAGAGGTCAGCACCGCCGACAGTTTCAGGACGAGGCAGCATCGTGGCAGCGTTCGGCGTTATTCTGTTGCGCCTGCCCTGATATCAGAAATCGTGAGGCTGCACTTTCGCACCCCGGAATCCGGTAGTCTTGACTCGACGAGAAACATGCGCGCTTGAGGCCCCGTCAATTGTGCGCGGGCTGAGGAGACGAAGGTGCCGGAGAGGAATACCGACTTCGGGAAATACGGTGCCCGCGGCATCAAGGGACACGAGGCCGTCGCCCGCCAGCTCGATGCACTCGCCAACTTCATCGCCACGCCGATCACACAGCGCCGCGGTCTGCTCGCACGCCTGCACTACCTCACCCGCACCGACCACGCCCGCCAGGCAGCCCGCGAGGTTGGCCTCACCGTCACCGACCGCACGATGAAGGCATGGCTGGACGGCAAGCAGAACCCGTCGAAGAAGAACCTCGAGCGGATCGAGAGCGCCTACCGAACGGTGCGCCGCCACAACGTCGCCCGCTACCTGCTCGCCCGCCTCAACCGTGAAGGCCGTGGAACACGCGTCGAGTTCCACCCGCTCAACCAGTCACAGGTCCAGCGGCCCCGCCAGCGCGCCATCTCCTACCGCACACTCAACGTCCGCCACTGGGACCGCATCATCGAGGCGTGGGCGAACGACGACGAAGGGGCTCTGGACGACGCCTGGATCAGCGATGCGGTCGTGGACCTCGGCTCCGAGTGGGGCCAGTACGAGTACGTCACCAACATCGGCTTCGCAGCCTGAACCAGGAAACGGCCTGGACCACCTTCCTGGCCCCGGACCTTCTCCTTCTCCCCGGCCTCGCGCCCCTCGGGAGTCGGTCCTGGTACGCCAGGGCAGCCTGCCGGTACCGCTCCGCGCCCCCCCCGGAATGCAGCCGCTGTTGTGCCGGCATGGCCTTCACCGCAGCGATCACGTCCTCGACGGCCGCTCCCCGGCAAGCATCGCGTTGAACTGCTCAGACCCCCGGCCCACTGCCCCTTCACCAGCTGCGCCAGGCGCAGGTGCCACCGCTCTGCGCTCACCACGGCCCGGCTCATGCCGAGCATCCCGCCGGCGCGGCCTCATCGATCCCGATCCGGCCTCCTGGCTTGCTGAAGGCACGCATCTGCATCAGTACCCGGCAGGCCGCCGACAGCAGCTCCAAGCCGGCCACGCCGCCCTTTGGACCCCGGTCGTGAGGGTGAGGGGCTGGGGCTCGGGGAGGGTATCGATGCCGGGCATGGCATGGCCTGCTGCAAGCCGGGCGAGCGGTCCCGGCTGCTCTACGCGATCCGCAAGTGCCGGGGACGCAAGGACGAACCGAAGGGCTTCGGCCAGCGCGACGTGCGCGATCTGATCGTTCGCGCCCGCATCCCGCTGGGCGGACCGATCGTGCTCGTCTGGAACGACGTCCGCCTGCATGACGGCCGGCATGCGGGAGTTCGCCGACGCGAACCCCGAGTGGCTCACTGTGTTTTCAGCCGCCCGCCTGCAGGTCATCTCGATGGGCAAACGGACTCATTGGCGTAGATGAGCCAGGGCTCCGTCGCTCACGGGGTAGGGACGTTCACGGGGCAGGAGTTGCCGTGCCGTGTCCAGGTCTCCGTCTCGTACATGCGCGTGGATCGTGCGGGCGAGCGATGTGACGTCGGTGATGGACACGGTCCACTCATCGGCGTAGAGGCGTGCGGCCTCGCCGGCGAGACCGAGCTGGAGCGACCGGTGGGCAAGCGGCTGAAGGCGCAGGTCGCGTTCGGGGTCCCATTGCACCCGGGCCGGAGCCCGCTTCAATTGGCGCTTCCACGTGGCGCGGTCGGCGTGGAGCCCATGCTCGTAGTGGGACAGGCAGGCGTGCTCCAGTGCCCACTCGAAGCCGTCACGGGAGATCTCGATGGCGAGGACGGTCTCCTGTCCCTCTTTGGTGCCCCACCCGCAGCGATACATCATCCACAGGAACGACGGCTTGATCCATGTCATCCGGTCCCGCTGCCACACCGCCGGGAAACGGCCCACCCGGGCCGCCGGCAGGCCTATCTCCGGGGTGTACGCCTGGTAGACGGTGACCGTGGAGTCCGTGTGCAGGGCTCGAATCTGGTATTTGGGTTCTGCCACGGGGACCAGGGTGGGCACACCGTTCCGTACACGCCATCGAATTACCGCGATGCGAGGTCGCCGAGCCTGCGATGGCAGACGAGGGAGGCGGCATGCCGACGAAGGCGAGGAAGCGCGCGGCCTTACGTCGTAGCGGCGATGCGAACGGCGGCATCCGCCAAGCCAGGCCACCGTTCTCTCAACGGTCCAGCGGCCACGGCCCAGCCGCTGGGAGGACTCGATGCCCTTGCCGGCGATGCGCGGCGTGACGTTCCGCGAGCGTAGCCATCGGCGCAGGCGGTCGTAGTCGTACCCGGTCGTATGCGTGCTCACCCAGGTGTCGAGACCGACCGCGGACGAGACCCGCCCCAGAACGCTGAACTCCAGCAGCGAATCGTCGAGATGGGAGACGACCTCGCCGCCGTCCGTACCAGCCTCCGGCGCGTGATCCGCGAGCAGAACTGATTGATCCCGCCCCCGGCGTTTATCGAGACCGGGTCAGCACTGCCACAGGAACTTCGCGCGGCCACAGGGTTCGCAGGCGAACGCATAGGCACCGCCGCAGCCGCCGAAGTTCATGGCGGTGCTGTGGTCCGGACCTTCCTCAAGCTGGACGATCAGTGGCATAAGAGTGGCGCATGACGGACAGGACGGGGTCTCGTCGCCCTGAATCCAGGCGGGGCTACCTCCGAGCTGGCCGAGCACGGATGACGCGGAGTGGTCGTTTCCCGCTGACCACTCTTCGCAGGCCTTGTCGTAATCGGGCTCGTCGACATGCACCAAGCTGACCGCCCGCACGGAACCGAGCAAAAGCCGGTCCTCATCGACACCGTCAGGTTGGGGCAGTGGCTGAAGACCATCCGCCGGGAAGAGCAAGGCCCGATTCCCGCCCGAGTCCGGCTCCCAGTCGCTGCACATACCTGGGTCGTTCTGGCATGCGAACAAGACGAGGATCCCACGGCCCTCAATCCCACCCCCGAGGTCATCCAAGACCACCTGGGCGAGGAACTGCATCGGGCCCTTGCACGAAGTGCAGCAGGGCCACGGAGTGCCAGCCGGTGCCAGAGGCACTCCACCGGTCCGGGTCGCCTGCGCAGCCGACGCGACTGGACCTGCATCGATCATGAGAGTCGTCACGGCCAGGACTCTATGACAGACCGGTGACATCGCCCGGACAGGTCTGGCCCGGCCCGCCCGCCATCGTCGTGACCAACGTGCCTCACGACCATGCAAGTGCCTGACCTGCCAGAACGGTTCTCTCACCAACCGTCACTGTGGTCGCCTCCATCGAGGCATGAAGCCTAGCTGCCCTACACGCAGCTGCAGGGGATGGTGTGCGCTCATCGGCGTGATCACCCGCAGGCCGCGGTAATGCCATCGGGCCATCTGCAGGTTGAGCGGGCGCCCGGCGGGCACGTCGCTGCGCGATGCCCAGGACGAAGCGGGCGCCCCGCCCGGGTTCTGGATGGACCAAGAACTGGCCGCGCTCGGTCTCGCGGCCGGGGACGTGGTGACCGAGCGGCAAGCCGGACCGTTCTCGGGGGAAGGCCGGCACCCGGACGCCGACCGGATCGAGCGCGAGCTCCTGGAGGAGAGAAAGAGCCCGGCGCAGGCGCGGCGGGCGACGGTTGCCGGGCAGGGCCATTGAGCACAACAAGTCACCCAAGACCGAGAAGGCCAAGGAGCGGTTCGCCCTGGCCGGCCATGGATGGTGTTCCGGATGTTGCCGGCCGTTCAGATCGCGTGGGCGCCGGGGGACAACCTGATCCGCCGGGTCCAGGAGCTGTGCCGACATCGCCCGGGACACGGCGCCGGCGTGGCTGGAGGAGTCCGTCGCAGAGACCCGCCGGGGGAGTGGCGGCGAGCACCGCAAGCCGGCGAAGGACGGGCTGACCGCCGCGGTCCCACACTACGAGTCCACAGCCGGAAAGCCGCAGCTTCACGATCATGCGGTGACGTCCATCCGAGCCCGGCGGCCGGACGACAAGAGGACGTGATGCAGGTTCACATTCCGCGTGTCCCTTTCGCATCGGCGGTGGCCTTCCTCCGGCCCAAAGGACACTCCGGTGACGTACTCCAATCCGATCGCTCACCCGTCATGGCGCTGTTCACGCCCTCGACCGGTCAAGAGGTCTTCTCCGACCTGATCGTGAAGGGCACGCGGCTGACCGGAACCGGGAACCTCGCTCGCCGTCCTTGCCACGCAGGCATGGGCCTCGGATCGCTCCTGCACCACAGGCGCCAAGTGATCCCGGCCCTGGATCCTGTTCGCCGCGGGCATGGCACACTTGCCGCGCGTGTCCAGGGGACATTCACGGGGAGTGCGGATGCTGGTGGAACGGGTTCGTGCGTTATTGGCGCTGCCGTCCACGCGTGATGGCGAGGCGCTGCCCGCGGTCGCCGACGTGGACGCGTACGGGGAGTTAGCCGGCTCGCGGGGGCTCTACAGCCACGGGACGATCGTGCCTTTGCCGCATCCGCCGTGGTTGCGGCGGCAGTTGGACGACGCCCTGGGCGAGCGTTCGATCGTATTGCTCGCCGGGCCGAACCGGGCCGCCAAGTGGCGCGCCGGCTTCGAGGCCGTGTGCCGGACGCTGCCCGGGGCCCGGCTGCTCGTGCCCCGGCTGGAGACGGGCGCGCTGGCCGAACTGGTGGATCTGCAGCCGCCGTTGCCGGGCGACGACGGCACCCTCGTCGTATGGCTGGAGGGGATCGAGCGGTATCTGGCGGCGCCGGACGCGCTCGGCGGCGACCGACTGGAACGGCTGCTCAAACTCGGCCGGCGAGTCGTGCTGATGGCCACGGTGTCGGGGAATCTCTGGGAGATCATGCGCACGTCGCAGGGTGTCTCCCGGGCGCTGGCCCGGCAGGTGCTCGACGCGGCCGTGACGATCGAGGTGCCCGAGCCACGCGGGAACGGCGCCGAAGAGGAGACGCCCCCGGCCACGGCGGCGGACTTCGCGCATACCGACGACGAGGCCGCACCGCTGCCTTTGGAGGCCGCCGCCCTGGAGCGGCGCTACCGCGACGGGTACCTCGGCGGGCAAGCGGGCTGGCAGGTGGTCAAGGCCGCCGTCGACCGGCGGCGCGCCGGACTGTCGCGGGCCGCCACCGAGCCGGAGCTACGCGAGCTGGTCGCCGCCTGCGTCCCGTACGAGGAGCCCACGGACGACGCCTGGGTTGAGGCACTCGACTGGGCCCTGGCCGGGCCCGAGGGCGCGGCGTTGCTCAGCGAACAGCCCAGGGCAAAGACCGCCGCCCCGCGCACCTTCCAGCCGCATCCGCACATCGTCGCCCACGCCGATGCCCCCACCGCACCGCTGCCCGCCGATATACCCGCCGCCGCCTGGGAGTTCGTGCTGCGGCGCAGCGACGCGTTCGAGCTGATGCAGGTCGCCGCCACCGCCGGCGAGCGCGGCCACGCAAAGGTCGCACAGCAGGCGTGGGAGCGGGCCGCGTCGAGCCTGGAACCGATGGTCGTGTCGGCAGCCGGGCTCTTTTGCCGCTCGGAGGCGGGCGTCAGACGCCGGGACGGCAGGACGCCGGGCGGTACGGGACGTGTGCCGGGCGGCCCGGCACGTCGGTCCGGCGGAAGCCGGGCCATCGACGGGGAGTGGGTGTTCGCCGCGGCCCAGCGGTCCAACCAGGCCCAGGAGATGGCCGAGCGGGGCGACCGGGACGGTGCCGTCCGCCTGTACCGCCAGGTGCTCGCCGAGGACGACCCGATCGGCACGCCGCTGGCCGGCCTGAACCTGGGCATGATCCTGCGGGACGAAGGCGATCTGGCGGGTGCCCGGTCGGCGTACGAGAGGGCGCTGACCTGCTGCACCGCGCACGGCGACCCGACCGGAATGCACGGCGAGGTGGCCGGCCGCCTCGGGACCGTGCTCGCAGACCTCGGCGAACGCCGGGCGGCCCAGCGGATGTTCGAGGTGGCCGTCGACTCCGGGCACAGGCACGCCAAGCCGCGGGCGCTGATGTGGCTGGGGGACCTGAAACACGAGGACGGCGACATCGCCGGGGCCGTGGCCGCATACCGGGGAGCCATCGATGCCGAGGACCCCGCCCTTGCCGCCGCCGCCAGGTTCAAGCTGGCCCTGCAGATCCAGGACACGGACCCCGAGGAGGCGCTCACGCACTACCGGCACGTGGCCGGCACGACCGCAGTGCCGGACGTCGTCACCGCCGCGGCCGAGCTGCGTGCCGGCCGGATACTGCTCAGCCGCGGCGACACGGCCGGCGCCCGCGAGGCCTACCAGCGGGCCGCCGCATGCGCAGAATCCGAACCCGCGGTGTGGGCGAGCCTCGAACTCGGCGCCCTGCTCGCACAGTCCGGCGAGCTCACCGCAGCCGCGGCCGCCCTGCAGGACGCGGCCGACTCCGGACACCCCGAGGCCGCCCCCTTGGCGGCGCAGGCCCTCGCGCACACACGGCGACAGCTGGGCGATCTACGCGGCGCGCTGCAGGCCTGCCGGACGGTCACGCACAACAAGACCGGGCCCCGGGTGGCGCAGGTGCTGCTGCTCCAGGGCGATATCCACCTGCAGCTGCGGGAGGGCAAGGAGGCGGCCGCCGCCTATGGGCGGGCGATGGCCCACGGGGATGAGCCCACGATGCGGCTCGCCCGCGAGCGACTGAGGATGATCGGTTTTGGTGGCGACGACTGAGCTGCTGCAGCAGATGACGGCGGCACTGGCGGACTACGGCTTCACACCGGCCGGACAGACCGTCTACCACGACGAGTTCGGCGACGGCACCGGCACGGTGGGCTGGCTGCGGCTGCGCACCGAGCCGCGCCGCTCACCGCAGGACGACCACGACTTCCTCGTCGTCTACAGCCAGGCGGAAGGGACCTGGACGCTGGCCGCGCCCGGCGCCGAGCGCGATCGCCGCCACCACCGGCGTCGATGCGGCAGCCCGGGCGCTGGCGACGGCGGCCGCGCGGGCCGGCGCATCGGAGCCGGCCGCGCGGATGCTGCCCGACTGGGCACTGACGGCGCTCGGCGCGGCCGCGGTACAGGTGGTCGTCCCGTTCGTGCAGAGCGTCGTCGGCAAGTCGGCAGAGGACGCGTACGCGGCGCTGCGCAGGCGGCTCAGCCGCCGCCCTACCGCCGTCGACGAGATACCGGCGCAAGCACCCGCACAAGCGCCGGAGGCCACCCAATACGTCTGCATCGCCGACCCCGACGAGGACATCCAGCTCATCGCACCCGACCCGGTACCACCCGCAGCGCTGCGCCGCCTGCTCCACCTGGACGTCGCCGAGCTGCGCGGGCGGACCTTCATCTGGGACGAGAGCAGGCAGGAGTGGTTCCCATGCCGCCGAAGCCCGTGACGGACGACCTCGCCCGCCTCGCCGGGCGGCTGCGCCGCTACACGGACACCGACGACCCCAGCGTCATCCTCGACCCGGCCGCCGGACAGGAGGCCGCAAGCACGCTGCGCAGGGCGCTGTGCGCTGCCCCCGACGAGCTGTGGACCGGCCTCAACCTCACCGGCTGGCTGTTCTGGTGCCGGGCGGCGGCGACCACCGGTTGGCAGCGGGAGCGCGAGGCGCTGCTCGCCCTGGCACTGCTCGGCACGGTCGGCGCGTTCGACCCGGCCGCACTGCCGGAAGGGTTCCCGCACCAGGCCGGGTCCGGCCCGCAAGGGGAGACGGACCGCGTCGCCCGCCTCACCACGCTGGCCCTCGCCCCGGCCATCGAGACCGGCGAGCAAGATCCGACCGCACTCCTCGCCGCCGCCGTCATCTGCCGGGCCGCCGAAGCCGTGGCCAAGACGCCGGACGAGCGTGCCCGCTGCCTCACCAACCACGCACACGCGCTGCTGCTCCTGTACGAAACCGACCACGACCCAAAGCTGCTGCCCTTGCTCATCCACAGCGCACAGCGCCTGGCGCAGGCCACACCGTCCGGAAGCGAGCCGCGCGCCCTCGCCCTCGGCCGCCTCAGCCACGCCTACCGGCTGCGCTACGACGCCGGCGGCGAACCGGCCGCACTCACCCAGGCCGTGGACCACGCCCGCGCAGCCATACGAACCCTGCCACCAGGTGCCCCCGGCCGCCTCGCCCCAACCAGCGCCCTCGTGGAACTGCTGCACCTGCGCCACACCGCCCTCGGCGACACGGACGCGCTGCGCGAAGCACTCAGGCTCTCCCGCGAGCTCCTCACCCAGCTCCCTCCCGGGCACGCCGCGTCCGTCCCGACACTGGCCGCCCTCGGCGGCCAGCTGGCCGCGCTGTGGGAGCAGGACAAAAGCGCCGGCACCGCACCACTGGACGAGGCCATCGAGGCGGGCCGCACCGCGGCGGCTCTGGCGGAGCCCGGCACACAGACACTCGCCGGCATCCTCGCCGACCTCGCCCTCTGGCTGTCCTGGCGGGCCGAAAAGACCCGGTCGGAAGGCGACCTCGCCGAATCCCTCGCCTGTGCCCGCCGGGCCGTCGCCGCGGCCCCCGACGGGCGGGTTGCGGGCGCCGCGTCCGCGGCGCTGTCGGTGAGCCTTCACGCACATCACCTGCGCTCCGGCGACCCTGCACTGCTCACCGAGGCGATCGACACGGCCCGGGCGGCGGTGGCCGCCGCCAACCCGGCGCAGCTGCCGGAGCGCCGCCTCACCCTCGGCACGCTCCTCAACAACCGCTTCGCCGCAACCGCCGCCGCGCCGGACGGCCGGGAGGCCGCCGACTGCCTGCGCAGCGCCGCCCGCTCGGACAGGCTGAGCCCACTGCGCCGCGCCCGCAGCGCCTGGCACGCGGGCAAACTCGCCAACACCCTCGAGGAATGGTCACAGGCCGCCGATGATCTGGCCCTGGCCATCACCCTGCTGCGCCAGCTCACCGGCCCGCACCTGAGCGCCCGGGACCGCGAGCGACTGCTGGCGGAGTTCGCGCCACTGCCCACGCTGGCCGCCTCCGCCGCCGCCAAAGCCGGCCGACCTGAGCAAGCGGTGGAACTCCTCGAACACGGCCGCGGCGTGCTCTACGCCGATGCGGCGGCGCTGCGCGAACACGCGACCCGGCTGGCAGCCGTCGCCCCCGGGCCGGCCGCCGACCTGGAGCGCACCTCCAAAGCCCTGCGCACCGAACGCGACCCGGGCCGACGCCACCGCCTGGCGGCTCACCGCGACGCCCTGACCGCCCACATCCGGCAACTCCCCGGCTTCGAGCACTTCCTGGAGCCCCCCGCCCTTGCGGAAATTCTGCGCGGCTGTGCGGCGGGCCCGGTGGTGGTCCCGCTGCTGCAGGAAGCCGGTTCCATGGCGCTGGTCGTGACAGTGCCGGGCGTACGACTCCTCCCGCTGCCGGACCTGACGGCCAGGACACTGCGGCAGCTGGGCCGCGACATCCTCGGCGGCGCCGAGACAGCACTGGACGCGAAGCTGCCGACGACGCGGCGGATGCTGGGCGAGTACGCGATATCCGCGGGGCTCGCCCTGCTGTGGGACGCGGTGGTGGGGCCGGTACTGCAGGAGGTCGCACTGCCGGCGAACGGGGGAGCGGACGGCGAACAGCCGCCCAAGCTGTGGTGGTGCCCCACCGGCCCCCTCTCGATCCTTCCCTTCCACGCAGCCGGCCGGCACGAATCGGGCAACGCGCTCAACCTGGTGACCTCCTCCTACACCCCGACCCTGCGCGCGCTGACCCGCACCCGCCCCTGGCAACCCGCTGCGGACACCAGACCCCTGGTGATCGCCCTGCCGCACACCCCCGGAAGCGCGGCCCCGCTCCCGGCGGCCGACCAGGAAGCGGCGCTGCTGACAACGCTCTTCCCCCGCTGCCGTCTCCTGCGCGGCCCGGCCGCCAGCCGCGCGAACGTCACCGCGGCACTCGCCGACCACGAAATGGTGCACCTGGCCTGCCACACCGGCCAGGACCCGGACCGGCACTACGAGTCCCACCTCCTGCTCCACGACGGCAGACTCCACCAGCCCGACCTCCCGCTGACCGGCACCCGCCGCGGCGGGCTGGCGTTCCTGTCGGCCTGCGGCACCGCACTGAGCCGACTGGACCTTCCCGACGAGTCGCTGAACCTCCTCAGCAGCTTCCACGCGGCCGGCTTCAGCCAGCTCATCGGCAGCCTCTGGCCAGTCGACGACCACGCCACCACACGCATGGCGCACGCCTTCTACACCAACCTCCTGCCCCCGGCCCGGATGATCGCGGCACAGGCCCTGCACGCCGCTACCCGTACCCACCGCGACCGCGAACCGGACCGCCCGTCACAGTGGGCCGCCTACCTGCACGTGGGACCGTGAGCCACCCCGCCCCGCCAGGCCAGCCTGCCTCCGCGCGGGCCGTCGCCGCGGGACGCACACCCAGGCGCAGCAGCTCCACCGCCCGCTCCGCCGGCAGATGAAAGCGATCGGCGAGATGACCGACCGGTTCGCGCAGCGTGCGCAGCCTGATCAAGCTGCGTGGCCGCGTACCACCGGTGGTCGGTGACCGGTGTCACGGGCCGACTTGGGGGGATCAGTGGCCCGAGTCCGTCATGCAGGCGCAGTGCCTTGGGCGGCAGAGGCGGACCTCAGGATACCGACGTGCTGGTCGGCCGTCGGCCTTGGCCGTACAGGGCTCCCCGGCCGCGTGACTCAGGAACTAATTCCACGCATACGGTGATAAGTATAGTGATAAGTATGGCGATGGGGTCTCCCGTGCTCGTATCGACTCCGCCCTCTCCATGGGAAGTGCGGCGAGATGTCGACATGGCGGCGTCCCTGCGTCGGCTGTTTGAACGACTGCATCCAGCGACAGCCGCTGTGTACCTTCTTACCGACGACACCGGCGCCCTCGCCGCCTCCATGGTCCTCGACACCGCCCTGGGTTTCACTGTGGCTCCGGGAATGCCGGTCGACGATTTCGACTGGGCCGGGGCGGCAGCCCAGCAGACGGGAGAGATCGTCGTCCGGGACAGCGTATCGACGCGCTGGGCCATCGAGAGCAACCCGGCGGTTGTCCAGTACCTGCCGTATCCCGTACTCACGGTGGCCGCGCCGCTGCGGACGGCCCGCAAGCGGTTCGGCGTGCTCGTCCTGCGCTGGGCGCCCCCTCGGGATCCCGACAGCGCGATGCTGGACTGCGTCCGGAGCGTCGCAGAGCAGTTGTCCACCGATCTGGAACGGTCGGCGGAGCAGGGTGCGTCCATGGTCGCCCCTCCGGTCCCCTGGTTCGTTCCAGTTTCAACGGACGGCGCCGGCCCCGTCTCGCAAGGCGCCTCGGCCACAGCACCGCCCATCCGGCCGACAGGGCCCAGTGGGAGTTCCTCCTTCCTCTACCAATTCCAGCGGGTGGCCACCGAGTTGACCGCCGGCGTGCGGGCCCAGGACATCGTCGCCACCACACATGCCGAGGTGGTCCGGCCGTTCGGTGGGGACGGGGTGACGTTGTACCTGATCGAGCAAGGACGGCTGCGGGTCGCCGGCTCGGCGGGGTCTGCCAAGTCGGCTCTGAAGGCGGTGGACTACCTGCCGCTCACGCCTGGCGCGCCTGAGGCGGACGCGGTGATCAAGAACCAGTCGATGATGCTGAGTACGGCGCAGTTGCGCGCCGGCTACCCGGGGCTGAACCGCTACCACGAAGGTGCCGCCTGGCTGTTCCTTCCCCTCATCGCCGATCGCCAGGTGGTTGGATGCTCCGTCGTCAGGTACGACCATCTCCAGCAGTTGCGGGACGACGAACTAGCGGCACTGATGATCATGTTCGGGCAGGTCGGGCAGTCACTGCAGCGGGTTCGCTCGCACGAGTGGGCGGCCTCCATCGCCCGGACCCTGCAGCAGGGGCTGTTGCCAGGCAGCTTTCCACACCTGAAGGAGATCGTTGCCACCGCGCGCTACCTTCCGGCCACCCAGGGCGCCGAAGCGGGCGGCGACTGGTACGACGTGATCAGTCTGCCTGGGGGAGGGGCGGGACTGCTCATCGGGGACGTCGAGGGACACAGCCTGGAAGCCGCCGGGATCATGGCTCAACTGCGCAGCGGCGCCCGTGCGTACGCCACAGAGGGGCACGACCCGGCTGCTGTGCTGGCACGCAGCAACCGGTTGCTGGCGGGTCTGGACACCAGGCTCTTCGCCACCTGCTGCTGTATATGGCTGGACCTGGACACCGGGGAGGCCACCATCGCCAGCGCCGGCCATCCCATGCCTGTCATCAGCGACCCGAGCGGTCGGGTCAGCACGCCGGTACTCTCCGCGGGCCCGCCGCTCGGCATTTGCCCGGAGACCGTCTACATCCAGGTCGATACCGTGCTCGCACCGGGATCACTGGTCGCTCTGTACACCGATGGCCTGCTCGACCTCAGTCACCAGTCTCTCGAAACCGCCCTCGGCACGCTCCGGCAACGACTGGCCGACCAACGGGACCTGGACCTGGAGGTACTGGCCGACCGCCTGGTCTCCGATGACGGACCGCACACGGCGCGCGACGACGACCTGGCGTTGTTGCTGGTCCGGTACGAGGGGGCCAGCGAGAGCGCCGCGGAGCGGGTCGCACGGGTGTCCATCCAACGCAACGGCCTGCATGAAGTACGCCGGCTGCGGCACTTCCTGACCGACCTGATGAATACGTGGATGCTCAGCGTCGACATCGACGCGTTGGAGCTCCTGGTGTCCGAGGTGGTGACCAACTCCTTGGTACACGCTCAGAGCGAGGTCGATGTAAGGCTCCGCAACTACCCGGACCACCTGCGTGTCGAGGTGCGGGACACCAATCCGCACCCGCCCGTCATGGCCGCCATCGTGGGCGCCGATGAGGCGGTGAACGACGAGGCGGAGTCCGGGCGCGGCCTGCTGATCGTCAACGCCCTTGCCGCAGCTTGGGGTACGTCCCCCGCGGGCCGCGGCAAAACCACCTGGTTCGAGCTGGACGTCAGTTCACACGCCGCGACTTCGTAACCGTTCGCCGACCGCACGCGGCCTGTCCGGCCGTTCGGGCCGTCGTGCAAGCCGCTCCGGTCGGCCGCCGGTCGGTTCGTAGCTCGGGGTTCGTAGGGCGCTGGGGCAACAGCGCTAACTCGGCAGGTTCGGCGGGCCTTCGGGGCGGCGGGTCACCTCGATTGCCTGCGCCAGCCGCATCGAGCGCTTGAGTCCCTCACGGTCGGGCAGGACGCACAGGCCGGTCAGGATCAGTTCCAGCCGGATGAGCAGGTCGGCGAACAGGGACGGGGCGTCGGCGGGCCGGTCCGGCGCAGCCCACCGCCACAGTGCATCGAAGTAGGCCGCGCGGATCAGCTCTCCCGCTGTCTGTGCGCTGACGTCGTCGCGGATCTCACCGGACCGCTGCCCCTCCTCGATGACGCCGGCGAATTGGGTTGCCAGCGTCCGCTCCTCCAGGACGGGGCCGCCCCATTTGACCCAGGCCAGGGTGTAGACCCGGCCGGCTGCCGGCGACCGCTCGTAGGATTCCGCCAGCACCTGCATGATCAGGACCAGGCGTGCGGTCGCGGACTTCTCCGTGAAGGCTCGGTCGGCGAGCGCATGCGTGATCTCTTCGCGGCGGAGGGCGCCCCAGGCGAGGACGAAGTCCTCTTTGCGTGGGAAGTGGTTGAAGACCGTCTGGCGGGCGACGGCGGCGGCCTGGGCGATTTCGTCGTATGTCGTCTCCTCGAAGCCCTGCGCGGCGAACAGTTCGGTCGCCGCTCTCAGGAGACGTTCGCGGGTCTCCGTCTTGCGTTGCTGCCGCGGCGCCGTAGCGGTTCTCTCGCCACTCATGGGACTCCCGTTGCTCTCGATCCGATGGCCTGCTGGCCAGTCATACCCAATGTACCGGAGTCTAATGGTTAGGGTTCGTGGCGGAACGTTGCTAACGCCTATTGTTGACATCCTCATTAGGTCTGCCGCAGGCTGATGGCCAACGGGCTGTACTTCAGTCCACTAATGGTTACCCGGCTGAGCCACTCTCGGCTGAGCCGACTCAGCGTGGAGCGAATCGAAGTCCAGGATGCGCAGAGGTCGACCCAGGACGCGCAGAGCGCGTTCAACTCCCTGCTGGAGCAGAAGCCGGCCGCGATGCAGCTCACCGGCACGGCGGGCACCATGCCGCTTCCGAATGCGGCACGTGCGGCCGTGCACACCATGGGCGGACTCGCGGTTGCCGACTACATGACCGTCCTCCGGACGGCCTGATCCATCCGAGAAAGAGAGCAATTCCATGACATCGCACACCCAGCGCAAGGTCGCCATCGTGACCGGAGGGTCTCGTGGCATCGGCCGGGGCTGCGTGGAACGACTCGCGGAAGACGGGTTCGCCGTCGTCGTGGGCTATGCCACCAACGTGGCCGAGGCCGGCGAAGCCGTCGCCGCGGTCACGGCGCGCGGCTCCGAGGCGCTGGCAGTGAGTGCCGACGTGGGCGACGAGACCGCGGTCGCAGGTCTGTTCGACGCAGCCGAAAAGACGTTCGGTGGGGTCGACGTGGTCGTCCACGCGGCCGCACGGATGACGCTGGCGCCGCTGGCCGACTTCGACCTCGACGAACTGGACGAGATGCTCCGGATCAATGTCCGCGGCACATATGTTGTGTGCCAGCAGGCCGCGCGGCGGCTGCGCCCCGGTGGCTCACTGGTCAACTTCTCCTCCTCAGTGCTCGGCCGTGCCCTTCCGAACTACACCGGCTACGCCGGGAGCAAGGGTGCGGTGGAGGCACTGACATTCATCCTCGCCCATGAACTGCGCGGGCGTGACATCAACGTCAACGCGGTCGCGCCCGGTCCGACCGGCACGGAGATGTTCCTCGAAGGCAAGACCGACGAACAGATCGAGTTCTTCGCGAAGGCGGCGCCCCTGGAACGGCTGGGCACGCCGTCCGACATCGCCCAGGCGGTCGCCTTCCTCACCAGTGCCGCAGGGCACTGGGTGAACGGACAGACGATCAAGGTCAACGGCGGCCTTCACTGAGCCGCGAGACAAGAGGGACCGGCATGAGTGTGCGGGCCGTACCGATCGGCCAGTTCCTCATCGCCGTGTACGGCGGATACTTCGGCGGAGCCGTAGGCATCCTGATGGTGGCCCTGTGGAGCATCGGCCTGGGCCTCGATACCGCAGCCGGCAACCCGATGCGGATCACCCAACTCGCGGCCGTCTTCCTCACCTCGGGCGCGCTGTTCCTGTTCACCTCGGATGCACTGCGCGCACCCCTGCCTCTGGTCACCCTGCTGGCCGGTGCGACCGCTGGGGGTTTCGTCGGCGCCCAGCTGGCCCGCCGTCTTCCCGCCCGGCTGCTGCGGGGCGTCCTCCTGGCAACGGCCACGGTGACGACCGTCCTGTACTTCCTGCGCGGCTGACCATGCAGGGAAGTCACGCCTGGTCAACTCCATCATCGAGAGCTGAAGGCTGACTGACGTGATCGAAAATGGTGCCGGAACCACGGTCCGGTACACGGATGCGCGCGGGCGAGGCTGGTGATGGCCTACGAGGCGAACTGGCCGACCTCGCCCGTGCGTGTGTCCCGATCGGCGAGCACGAGCTGAACCCCGAGGGCACCAATCGTTCACCGGGCACCGTGCCGGCCGACGCGGCCCGAGTGATCGGAGCTGCGCCACGGTTCTTCGAGGCCGTGGTCGTGTACGAGCGGATGGGCGGTGCCGACTGGCAGGTCGTCGGCAATGTCCTGGGCGTGTCTGCGCGTACCGCGCGGGTGCGCTTCGCGGAGGCCGAGGCCGCCTTCCGGGAACTGCTCTCCCCCGAAAGGGGGTCAGCCGCCGGCGAGGCGGAGGGGTTGCGCGCCTACATGGCCAGAGGCCGCAGGGCGGCCGGGACGACCAGTGCCCCGGTCGCCCTGCCCGTGCTGTCCAGCATCCAGCCCATGCGTTTCGGGGTGCGCAAGTTGATCGCGTTCTCCCGCACCTGGAGCTCGGGCAGGCGCGCCCCGAAGAGCCGCTCGATGTGGAGGATCTCCGCCACGGTGCGGGTCCACACGGTCATCGCGAGATTCGTCTCCCCCGTGGTGGAGACGCACATCCTGAGCTCCGGCAGCGTCGCCAGGGCGGTGACGGCACGATCGTGGCCGGCCGGTTCGACCCGGGCCGTCCAGGTGCTGCTCACCGACCAGCCGGACACCTCCGCGGCCAGCTCGCAGCGGAACGACACCAGGCCCGAGCCGAGCAGGCGGCTGAGCTGGCGGCGTACGGTCGCGGGGTTGCGGCCGGTGGCCCGGGCGAGGTCGGCGGCGGTCGCCCTGCCGTCCTGAGCCAGCGCCTCGATCAGCGGCCATGCATCGAAGGGAAGCGCCCCGGACGCCGCTCTGGACGTGGTCGAGGCGAGCCGCTCGAAGGCCGCCACCTGCACCGGGTCCAGCGCGTCCAGGCGCCAGTGGCTGCCGTGGCGGTGCACGGCCGTCGCCACGTGACTTCGCTGGCGCGCGACACCGGGCAGGCACTCCAGCGCGTCGAAGAGGAACGCGGTCAGGGCGGGCAGGTCGCGGGTGATCACGGTGAGCAGGAGATCCCGGCCCCGTGTCGACTCCTCAACGGTGACGACCCGTGCGTCCTCACACAGCGCCCGCACGACCCCGGGCCGCGTCCCGGGCAGGCAGTCCACCTCGACGAGCGCCAGCGTCACGTCACGGTAGGCGTTGCCGGGCTGCGCGCTCACCCACGCCAGCCCCGCCGACCTCATGCGCTCCCACCGTGCCACCAGCGTCGCCCGGGTGCCACCGAGAATGCGGGCGACGTCCGTCCAACTGGCGCGAGGGGCGATCTGCAGAGCATGCAGGAGCTGCAGATCGCGCTCATCCAGCTCATTGCGATGCACGAAACGACTCTGATTCCTGACTACTGTGCACGATTCGATCGATTCTAGCTCAGGTGCGCGATCGCTACCCACACTACTCACAACGACGACGGGAGGCCCATGACGTGACGATCCAGCAGGAAGCGCAGGCACTGGCGCCCGAGTTGACGGTTCTACGGCACACACTGCACACCCGTCCCGAGATCGGCCTCGACCTCCCGCGCACGCAGGCCGAGGTCGTCCAGGCGCTGAGCGGACTGCCGCTGGACGTCTCGCTCGGCAAGCGTGCCACCTCCGTCACGGCCGTCCTGCGTGGCAGTGCGCCGCAACCCAGCGGGGCGCGGCCGGCCGTGCTGTTGCGCGCAGACATGGATGCTGTACCGGTCCAGGAAGAGACCGGGCTTGCTTACGCCTCCCGGTCCGCAGGCGTGGCGCACGCCTGCGGACACGATCTGCACACGGCGATGCTGATCGGCGCGGCGCGACTGCTCGCGGCCCGGCGCGCGGAACTGCACGGCGACGTGGTGCTCATGTTCCAGCCCGGTGAAGAGGGCTGGGAGGGCGCACGCACCATGATCGAGGAGGGAGTGCTCGACGCCGCCGGGCGGCGGGTCCAGGCCGCTTACGCGCTCCACGTCTTCTCGAACATGGCGCAGGGTTTCTTCACCCGGCCGGGGGCGATGCTCGCCTCGTCGTCGGCGCTGCTGGTCACCGTGCGGGGCGAGGGCGGGCACGCCTCGGAGCCGCACCGGGCCCGGGATCCCATCACTGTCGCGGCGGAGATGGTCCTCGCCCTGCAGACCATGATCACTCGCCGGTTCGACGTGTTCGAGCCGGTGGTGCTGACCGTGGGGAGCCTGCATGCAGGCACCCGGCGCAACGTCGTCCCCGCGACCGCTGTCTTCGAGGCGACGGTGCGTACCCTGTCCGACTCGGTGGCGGAGCAGGTCGGGCAGAGCGCGCTGCGACTGCTGCACGGCATCGCCGACGCCCATGGAACGCGGGTCGATGCGCGGTTCGTCCGCGAACGACCGGTCACCTGGAACGAACCCGGCGAGACGGCGTTCGTCGACGCAACGATCCGCGAGGTATTCGGCGAGGACCTGCACCGGCCCTTGGCCCATCCGTTCCTCGGCGCCGAGGACTTCTCCCGCGTGCTCGCCGAGGTACCCGGAGCCATGATCGCGCTGGGTGCGCTGCCCACCGGGGCGGACCCTGCGCACGCCCCGTTCAACCACAGCGGTCGCGCCCTGTTCGACGACGCGGTCCTGCCCCTGGGTGCCGCGCTCTATGCCGAACTCGCGCTCCGGCGCACCCGTGCCGCCCAGCCGCCGTCCCTCGACACCGCGAGGGTGCCGTACCCCAGCCCCACCCCGCCGCCGGAGGCCCGCCCATGAGAGAGCCCGGCCCCCTCGCTGTCACACGACTGCTGCCGAGCCCTCGCCATGACGGTCGCGAGCGTTTTCGTCGCGGCCGGTGTGGCAGTCCTGCCCGGCGGGTACGTCGAGATGTTCCCTACGGGGATCGGCAGGGTCGGCCTCGCGGTGCCGTACTCGATGGCCGTTGCCGTATTCGGCGGGACTGCGCCGTGCCTGCAAACCTGGACGGCGAGCATGTCGGGCGTGCCGCTTTCAACGGCTACGTCGTCGTCCTCCTGCTGGTGTCTGTGCTGACCGTCATCGCCTTGCCGGAGACCACGCCGGCCGAACTCGGGTCTGCCGCTGCCGGCACCGACGGAAGAAATGAGGAACATGAGACTGCTCGAAGCGCTCCGTCACGGTATCGAGGCGATCGACCTCGCGCAGCCGTTGGAGACCGGCATGCCGGTCTCACCCACACATCCGGCCTTCCAGTTCGCGCTCCGTCAGCGGCACGACGACGCGGCCCGCGCCGACGGGATCACCGGCTCGCACGAGATGATCGTCCTCGGCGGTCACGTCGGGACGCACATGGACGCTCTGTGCCATGTGGCCGTCGACGGCCACATGTTCGGCGGCGTCCCGGTGGCCGACGCCCTGCACGGCGGACGCTACCGGGTGCACGGAATCGACCAGGTGCCGCCGCTCGTCCGCCGCGGTGTGCTCTACGACGTGCCTGCCGCACGCGGCGTCGACCGGCTCGGACCGGGCGAGCCGGTACGCCTCGATGACCTGCGGGCGCACGGTGCGGCGCAGCCCGAGCGCGGCGATGTCGTGCTGATCCGCACCGGCTGGGCACAGCACTGGAACGACCCGCCCGCCTATCTCGGAGACGAACGCGGAGTCCCAGGCCTCGACACGTCCGCGGCCGCCTGGCTCGCCCAGTGCGGCGTCGCGGCGGTCGGCGCCGACACCATCGCCCTGGAGCACATCCCACCCGGGGCAGGCCCCGCGGCGCTTCCCGTGCACCGCCTGCTGCTCGCTGAGTGCGGCGTCAACCTCATCGAGGTGATGAACCTCGAAGCCCTCGCCGCGCGCGGCGCGGAGGAGTTCCTTTTTGTCGGCGCGCCTCTGAACGTCCGGGGCGCCACCGGGGCACCCATTCGCCCTCTCGCGCTCATCGGCGCCTGAGGACACGGACACCGGTCTCCTGGTGTGCTGAAGACGCTCCCGCCTCCTCGTGGAACCGCCCACCGTCTCGGACGTCGACGGGCCGAACCGCCCGTCGAGACCGACTCGCCCGGACTTCTGGAACTCCCGTGGCGACGCCCACCGCTGTGTCATCCAGTCAAGGATCGTGCGCAGCCAGGCGCGTCATCGCCGTCGTCACCGCTGCGGGCAACCGCGTCGTGCCCAGGTCTCCCGGTTCGACCGCCTCACGACAGCTCGCGCACCTCGACGACGCATAACTCAAGGGTGATCAGGCGGCAGTGGGTGGGATCTCGGTGCCTGGCTCAGGGCGCAGGCGGAAGCGTCCGCGGTCGCTTCGGACTGTCCCGGCGGTCGGCTGGGGGAAGTGGGTGCCGAGCAGCAGGGTGTCGGTGCCCGCCACGTGGTTCAGGAGGCGGGTGCGGGTTCGGGTGCGCACCGCCTGCTGGGCGTCGGTGTCGACGCAGCTGGTGAGATGTGGGTGGGACAACTGCACCGGGTGGTGGATGCTGTCGCCGGTGATCAGGGCCGTGCGGTCGGTGCCGCGCACTTCCACGGCCACCTGCCCGGGTGTGTGGCCGGGGGCCGGGACAAGCCGGACCCCGTCGGCCATCTCGTGCCCGTGGTCGGGTACGTCCACGGGGACGTACTGTCCGCTGTCGCGGACGGGGTGCACGGAGTCGCGGAACATCTGGCGGCGGTGAGGGGGCATCGGCCTGCCCCCTCACCGCCGCTCGCTGCCCCGCTCAAGCCCGGAGGCCGCCGTCGACCGACAGGGCAGTGCCGGTGACGTAGGAGGCGTCCGGCGAGGGCAGCCGCACAGCCGCGGCCGCAACCTTCGCGGACTCCGCCAGCCCGCGCAGCGAGGTCACGGCCGCCTGCCGGCCGGCATCTGCGTACCTGCCGAGGCGACGACACCGTCGAACATGGCGGTCTTCGCCAGTGCCGGGCGCAGCGCGTCGACCCGGATGCTGTCCGGACCGTAGCCCACGGCGGCCACCTTGGACAGGCCGACGACGCCGGTTTGGCGGGCGCTGTCCTCGTCCAGGTCGAGTACGGCGACCACGGCCCCGCGCCGGGCGAATTCGAGCGCGTTGGCCCGCCCGATCCCACTGTCGGCGCCGGTGATCAGACCGGCCTTGCCGGTGTAGCTGCTCATGCCAGCGGCTCGTGGTTGACCCAGATCGCCTTGTACGGGTGGCGGCCCTGCCAGCGCTTGATGAGGTCGACCGCCCCGGGCATGGTGAAAGCCGCGTCCAAGGCATCGATGTCGGCCAGGCGCAGTTGCAGGACGGCGCTGGCGACGGCCAGCGGAGCGTGGTCGTCGCCCGGGACGCGGATGTGGTGCTGGGCAGCGAACGACTCGACCAGACCGGAACCCATCACGAGCTCCTCGAACTCCTTGAGGTACTGGCGCAACGCGCTCTCAGGAATCGGACTGTCGAACGCTACGATCATCGTGTGGTGAATCATGTCTGCAGTGAACAGGCGATTTTCCCTTGCGTCCAAGATCTGACCGTTCTCATTCCATTCCTGGCAGGAATGGAATAAGCGATAGCCTTGTGCCATGGCTGAGCTGGAGACCCGCGAGCTGGAGTACTTCGTCGCTGTGGCCGAGGAACTGCACTTCGGTCACGCCGCGGCCTGCCTGGGGATCGCGCAGCCGGCCCTGTCCAAAGCGATCCGGCGCTTGGAAGCCCGGCTCGGAGTGAAGCTGCTGGAGCGTTCCAGCAGGCACGTCGCCCTCACGCTCGCCGGCGAAGCACTCCTGCATCATGGCCGGCACGCGCTCAACGCTGTCAGCGCGGCTGCCGAGAAGGCCCGCCGGGCCGGCGATCGACAAGCCCACCTGCGTTTGGTGATCAAACCCGGCAGTGATGCCAACCTCCTGTCCGCCATCCTGGCCGCCTACGCCGGCCGGCCCGACGCCCGCCAGGTGGACATCCTCTTCGGCGGAGCCACCGACCGCGCCGATCACCTGCGCGATGGCCGCGCCGATGTTGCCCTGCTGTACGCGCCGTTCGACGACATGACCGGTCTGGACCATGCAACCCTGACGGTCGAAGGACGTGTAGCGATCCTGCCGCCGGACCACCGGCTCGCTTCTCGCTCGGAGGTCACCCTCGCCGACCTCGCCCAGGAAACACTGCCACGCTGGAAAGGCGTGCGCTGGACCGGAGCGCCCGGGGCCGGGCGGGGGCCCGAGGTCACGGACACGGCCGAAGCCCTGCACATGATCAAGCTGGGACGCACCGTCGCGATCTTGCCTCGCTCGCTGGCTCAGCCGATGCACCCCGACCTCGTCTACCGGCCCGTGACCGACGCCCCCGACAGTGAACTTGTCCTCGCCTGGCTGCGGGACGACCACCGGCGCCTGGTCGCATCCTTTGTCGCTGCCGCTGTAGATGCCTCAAGGACGACCTGAGGGGGCGGGCGATCGGAACCGTCGGCCTTACGCTTGACCGTCACGGTCTTGACGCGGCCTTGTACGGGCCGGTGCTGGTGCACGCGTACGTGTCCGACACCTTGCAGACGTACACGGGTCTGGGCATCGTGCGGGGTGGAGTCCCAGCGGCAGCCGTCACCGTCCTTCGGGGAGTCACGGTGCCGAAGTGCCCGCAACGGCCGTTGTGGCAGGTGGCGGAACCACCCACCGACCTGTGGTCGGGTCGGACTTGACCTGCCGGCCACGCCTGGCGGAATGGACCGAGAGCGTGCAGCCGCAGCCCGGCGCCGGCCGCGGTGGCGAGCACGGCGTCAACGCCCTTGACCGACTTGCGGCGGCCCATGGAGTCGGCCCCTGTCAGCGGATAGTTCGCCAGCCGTACGCCACGTTTGTCGTGCCGGTCAACTGGGTTCCGTCCCCGCTGCCGATCCGACCGTCGCCCCGTCGCGGCCCGGCACGTAGCGTGGACGGCGGGCCGGGTTGAGGCGGTAGGCGGGGTCGAACGTCTCCCGCTCGTACGCCTTCGCCGCGGCATAGGCGTCATCTGTCAACTCTCCGTCTCCGGCGAGGAGAGCGCGCACCAGCCCGGTGCCGTACGGGGTGTTGTCGTGGGCGGACAGGATGACGAGTCCGGGCAGCAGGCGGTGGAGCCACTGGATGCGCCGCACTGTGTCGACGAAGACTTCCTGCGCGCCCGTCTGCATCTGCAGAACGTCGTCGACTGCCAGGTGCAGGATGGTGTAGAGAGCGTCACCTGCGAGCAGGGCGTGCCGACCGCCACCGAGGCCTACGAGGGCGCTCGTGCTGCCGGCGCTGTGTCCCGGAGTGGGCAGCAACTGGAACGAGCCGTCACCCAGCAGGTCACAGGAGCTGTCGAAGCCGCCGATGGCTGGTCCGTCGAAGTCGACGGGACGCCACTTACGCACGCCGGCGACAGACTTGGGGAACGCGAGCGGCGCGAGCCCGGCGATCATGGAGTCGCGGGCGTCGTACTCAGCACGGCCGAGGACGACTTCGGCATCGGTGAACAGCGGCAGCGAGCCGATGTGGTCCTCGTGGAAGTGCGTGATCACGACGGTGCGGATGTCCCGGGGCGTTCGGCCGTGCCGGTCGAGCTGTGCCTCGATCCGTTGGTCAGCGGGAAGGTCGTATTCGTCCTCGTCGGTGACGTACTCCATGATCGTGCCGCCGTAGTAGGCGTCGTGTGTGTCGGCCTGGGCGGGGGAGATCCCGGTATCGACGAGGATCGGACCCGCGGTGGGGTGCTCGACGAGGTAGGCGTGGATCGGAACCCAGATGAAGCCGGACGTGGCGGCGGCGAGGTTGAAAACCGAGAAGCCGTCGTGGCCGCCGTAGAACTGACCGTAGGGGACCTTCGTGCGTCCGACACGGAGTGGGAAGACCTTCATGATCCCTCCAGGAACGATGAGTGCCAAAAACGCGGAACTGTTCAGTTCCGCAATGGAACAGGCCTCAGCATAGCCCTGGGTAACTCGAAACGCTACCGTTCCGTTTCGTGTTTCAGGTAGGATGACGGCCATGGACACCCGACGTCGTCGCGGCAGCCGCGGTCCAGCACTGCAGGAGAATGTCACGACCGCCATCGCCACGGCGGCTTTCGATGAGCTGGCCGGCAACGGCTGGACGCGCCTGTCGATGGACGCGGTGGCCCGTCGTGCGGGGGTCGGCAAAGCCGCTGTCTACCGCCGTTGGCCCTCCAAGGAGGCGATGCTGCTCGACCTCGTCCAGGACCTCGTCATCCGTCATCTGCCTGATGTTCCGGACACCGGCGAACTGCGCGGCGACGTTCGTGCGTTTCTCGAGCTGACGGTCCGGCAGGCCGCTGACCCCCGCGTTCTGCCTATCGGTATCGATCTGCTCGCAGAGTCTCAGCGTAATCCTGCCCTTGCCGCATCCCTGCGGGAGGCTGTCGCTGTCCCGCGCCGCCGCGCTGCCGAAGAGATCCTGCGCCGTGCCGTCGACCGCGGGGAACTGCAGGCCGGCCTTGACCACAGCCTCGCCACCGACCTGCTGATCTCCCCTCTCTTCTTCCGTCTGGCGATCACCAGCGAGCCCGTCGACGGCCCCTTTCTCGACCGCATGACGAGCGCCCTCGTCGCCGCCGTGGCCGCAGCGGGCCAGTGACCCGGGTTTCAGTCGGTGCCCAGCCGGTCGCGGGGGACCGGCACGTGACGGTGCCGACCTCCGTTATGACCTTGCAGCGAGGCCCTCGCCCGTCTGCCTGAGCTCGCCTGCGGCGGTCTTCTCGGCTGCGAGCGCGGTTCAGCAACTCTGCGGACAGTCCGTCGCCACCGCCGAGGACGACGCCGGCTGGCTGGCCTTCCTGCGCTCGCTGATCGCCCGCGGCCTGTCCGGCGTGTCGTTTCGTCGCTCCTGCGGAGGTCGTGAATGCTGTCGGTTGTCGGACTGCTGGAACGAAAATCCCGCCCAGGGGGATGTCCGAACCTTCAGGGGCACGTGCTCGGTGTTCGCTCAGGACGTTCAGATCGAACTCGAAGGACGGGTCTCGCGCGACACCGATCCGATGCCCGCCGCGACCCCAACGGGCCGACCGGCTCGCGGAACATGACTTCCAGGACCAGCGGCCCCCCGGCGCCTGCCCGCCGCGTGAGCGAGGACTTTATCGGGGATGTGTTGCCCTCTTCAGGGAAGCCCCCCCGCAGGCGCAGACGCAGACGCGGCAATCGGCAAAGGGCCGCCGCGTCCGCGTGCCTCCTGTCGCGTCGGGACCGGCCTGCAGTACCGGAGAGGGACCCGCTACCCTTCTTCATCGACTGGGCCTCGTGGCCTTTCGGCGACGATGCACCGTCGCCCTGATGTGGCTGGCCACCTCGGCCGTCGTCTTTGCCGCCTCCCAGGCCCCGGAAACCTCCGACGAGCGGTTTTCCATGCCGGGCATCGAGGCGCAGAAGGCCTATGACCTGGCGGATGAGCGTTTCCCCGGGGCAACGGCCGACGGCGCGACCGCCCGGGTCGTGTTCGTTGCCCCGGACGGGCAGAAGGTGACCGCGTCCGACAGCGACCATCGAGAAGGCCGTCACGACCATCGAGAAGGCCGTCACGGAGCCGGCCGACGGCCCTCAGGTCGACAGGGCCGATGATCCCTTGGCGCGAAAAGAGGACCGACGTGGAGTCATCGTCGCTGGTCCCGGTGCCAATGGTTTCCACCGAGCCGAAGGCGGAGAACCCGCTGTGCGGGCGCGAGCGTATTACTCGCCCGGTTGTCCTGTGGTATGCGGAGTGGTCGCGTGCGTGCTTCCCTCCGGCCACAGTGCACGGGCGGCGTCCGACAGCCTGTCAACTCCTGAGGGACCCAGGACTGTCAACTGGAGAATGAAACCGGGCACGATGGTCGCCATCAACTGGGCGACTTCGTCGGCTGAGGCCCCCGGGGGCAGGGCGCCGGCATTTTGATGCTGCCGCACGATGTTGACGATTTCACCGCAGGCCTCGACGATTGTGGCTTTGATCCGCTCGGTGAGTGCTGGGATGTACAGGGCTTCGGACCACACCAGCAGCGAGAGGGCGGCGAAGCCGTTCTCTGCGTGCTTCGTCTTGATGACCTCGAAGAGATCGGCGAGTGCTTCCCCGATGCCGACCGTGGGTCTTCGATCGGCCAGTTTGCGGACTTCGGTGACCACCTCGCCCAGGTTCTCCTCGGCGATCGCGACAATCAGGTCCTGCTTGCCGGCGAAGTACCTGTACACGGCTCCCATGGACAGGCCTGTCTCTGTCAGCACGTCCTGCATGGTCGTCGCGTGGAAGCCGTTGCGTACGAAGCAGCGCCTCGCGCCGCTCAGGATCTCTGCGCGGCGGGCATCTAGGTACTCCTGGCTCACCTTGGGCATGCTGCCAGCGTACATGAAAAAGTGAGCGGTCGTTTTTCTTGACGGGGGGCGGCGGTCGGTGCACAGTTGAAAAAAGAGAGCGTGCGTTCGCTTTTTATGTCCTGCGTGCTTCCACGGAGCCCCGCCCGGGCCTCCCTCATGCGCAGGACGCAGTTGTGCAGCTGTGTGTCCGATCCGACAGGCACGGATGGCCGCTCAGCGTTCCGAGTCCGCTCGCGGCCCCATGCCCCTGCTCTTGGAAACTCCCCGCCGAGCCGTGGGCGCCGCGGTCCTGCCAGAAGGAGAAGGAATCATGAAGAAGCGGCTCATCGTCGCCGCAGCCGCCGCGGTGCCGGTGGCGCGCCTGGCCCGCAGCTTCGCGTCGTCGCCACTGCCTGCACCTCCCCCTCTGTCCGACTCGATTCCGATTCCCGAGGCCAATCCACCGGCGGAACTGGACGTCGTCGCGGTGCCGACCGGCGTGAACAAGCGCGTCGCAGCCTACGGTTACCGCGGCGGATCGTTCTTCGAGAAGCGCGACTTCAACATGGGTGCCGTCCTCATCAGGCACCCCAGCGGTGATCTGCTGGTCGACACCGGGTTCGGCCGCGGCATCGATCAGCAGATGACCACCATGCCGCGCTTGTTCCAGCGCATGACCAAGTACGAGATGTGGAAGCCGGCCCGGGATCAACTCGAGTCCGCCGGCTACGACTTCGGTCGGCTCGCGGGCATCCTCCTCACCCACGCGCACTGGGACCACGTGAGCGGTCTCCCGGACTTCCCCGGGGTGCCGGTGCTGGTCACCGAGCGAGAGAAGGCCGCCCTCGGCAGGGAAGGCATGCACGGCTACTTCGGCCCACCCTTCAGCGAGACCAGCATCCCCTGGAGCGTCATCCACTTCGAGTCCGGTCCCTACCTCGGCTTCCCTCGCAGCCACGACGTTCACGGCGACGGATCGATCGTCTGCGTTCCCGCCCCTGGGCACACCCCGGGCAGCATCATCGTGTTCGTGACGCTCACCAACCACGTGCGGTACGCCCTGGTGGGGGACCTTGTGTGGCAGCGCGAAGGTCTCACCCGGCTGGAAGAGCGTCCCTGGCTGGTGCGGAGGTTCGCTGATCTGGACGCGGACGGCAACCGACGCAATCTCCTGCGGATGGCCTCCATCCTCCAGCGTATCCCCGACATGATCGTCGTGCCCGCCCACGACCAACGCGCCTTCGCCGAGATGACCACCCTGCCCAACGTGATGACCAAGGGCCTCATCCTCTGACGGCGTTCGGCCGTGGCTCGACGTAGGACGCCGCCACCCCGTCCAGGGCCGCACGCGTCCGAGCATGCCTGACAGCGGGTGACGCCGACCTTCGATCGACCATTCGACGCTGCGAGTTCCCCGGCCGCTCGGGCTTTGGGCCCGGCCCTCAGCGTTTCACCGGAATGTTCTGAGCCGACGAAGAGAGAAACTCGTGACGAAAGCAAGCAGTGACACCGCAACGGAACACAACACCGAGATGGCTGCGCCCCGGGTCGCGCACGCTGTGGCCAGGGCCCTGAAAGACAACGGGATCGACCGTATCTTCCTGGTCACCGGTGGCGATCTGCTCCTCTGGCAGGCGCTGCGCGATCACGGCATCGCCATGCACCTCGCACGCAGCGAGGCCGCGTCTGTCGTCATGGCCGACGCGTACGCCCGGGTGACGGGCAAACCCGCGGTTGTCTACGGGCAGTGGGGGCCGGGCGCGGCGAACGTCGCTGGAGCGCTCGCGGATGCCTGGTGGGCACACAGCCCCCTCGTCGCCATCACCAGCACGGTGTCCACACAGGTCGAGTACAAGAACGAGTACCAGGAGCTCGATCAGCCGCCGATGTTCCAGTCGATCACGAAGTGGCAGGCGCGTGTCACCCGCGCGGACCGCGCCGGAGAACTCGTCGCTCAGGCCGTGCGCACCGCGGCCGCGGGATGCCCACGGCCCGTGCACCTCGACATCCCCTACGACACGATCATGGAAGTCGCGCCGAACGCCCGCTACGCGCCCGCCCTCACACCCACGCCGCCGGCCCCGTCGGCGAGCGCGGTGGACGACATCGTCAGCAGGCTCGCCCGGAGTGAGCGGCCGGTGATCCTCGCCGGGAACGGAGTGCTGCTCGCCGAAGCCGCGCTCGACCTCGTAGAACTCGCGGAGACCGCGTCGGTGCCCGTCGTGACGACACTTGGCGGGAAGGGCGCCATACCCGAGAACCATCCGCTGTCGGTCGGCGTCGCGGGACGCTACTCAAGCAAGATCAGCAACGCGATCGTGCATGAGGCGGATCTCGTCCTGGCCATCGGCACGGATCTCGGAGGTCTCGCGACCGACACCTACACGCTGCCCTCGGCCGCCACCGACGTGATCCAGGTCGACCTCTCGCCCGAGGCCATCGGCAGGACGCGCGCCGTGCAGGCGGGTGTGGTCGCCGATGCCGGCGAAGCGTGCCGCTCACTCGCTGCGGCGCTGACCTCGGAGCCGGTCACCGACGCGCGCCGCACGTGGTGCGAGTCCGTCCAGCGCAGGCGCGCCGCCTGGAAAGAGGATTTCCAAGCAGTGGCACGCCGACCCGCCGCCGGGCATGTGCGGCCCGAGGCCATCGTCTCGATCCTTCGGGAACTCACCCACGAGCGCGACCTGCTCGTCGTGGACACGGGCTTCATGGGGGCCTGGGGCGGCGCCCTGTTTCCCGTCCACTCGCCCGGCCGGACCTTCCTGCGCGCCGCCGGCACACTCGGCTGGGCCTTCCCCGCCGTCCTCGGAGCCCAACTCGCGGCGCCGACGGGGCAGCGTGCCTTCGCGCTGGTCGGCGACGGCGGTTTCGGCTACAACGTCGGAGACCTCGAGACCGCGATGCGACTGGACATCCCGGCGGTGACCATCGTCCTGAACAACGCGAGTCTCGGCTACGAGCACGTCGGCTTCCAGCACGCCCTCGGAGGCGACGTCGTGCACGAGGTCTGCGATTTCATCGACGTCGACCACGCGAAGGTCGCCGCCGCGTACGGGCTGTTCGCGGCTCGTGTCGATTCGGCGGAGGACTTCAGGGGAGCCCTGAAGCAGGCGATCGCCGGCGCTCGCCCGGCACTGATCGACGTCGTGGTCGACAAGGAACGGATCGCCCCGGTCACCACCTTCGACGCGCTGCTCAAGCGCGACGTCTGAATCGGCCCGGTGACCGATGACCGCGACGACGGCATCTTCCGCACGACGACGTGCTGATCGGCCGGTCCACCGGTGTCTCACCGCCCTGAAACGCACCCGCACGCTCGGTGTTCGGCTGTCGAGCACAAGGAGATCACCATGCGACCGCCACTGATTCCCCCCTACGGAGCTGACGCCGAGCAGCGCCCCCTCTACGAGGCCTTCGAGAAGATGATCCAGGCCGAGGAGTACCGAGGCTTCGAGGCCAGCGACCCCGACGGTGCGTTCGTCGGGCCAGGGTGGTGATGCTCCACTTCCCCGACCTCGCGATGCCACTCGCCCAGTTCATCGACGTCGCCCAGAAGCTGCCGGGCCCGAGCGAGCGGGTACGGCAGGTCGGCATCCTGACCCTCGGCGGCAGGTGCGACGTCGCCTACGAGCTCTGCGCGCACACCCCTTGCCCTGCGCACAAGGCTGCGCCCGGACCAGATCGCGGCCCTGAGCGCCGGCTGGCGCCCGGCCGAGGACGAGCTCCTCGCCGCAGATGTCGCCTTCACCCTGACCCGCGGCGGCGCGGTGCCGGGGCCGCTGTACGACGCAGCGGTCGCCAAGCTCGGCCAGCCGGGCTTCGCCGCGGTCGCTTTCATCACGTCCACCACCTGGCGCTCGGCACCCCGCTCAACGCGTATGACGTGCTCGCCGGCCGCGCCGTGACCCAGACCGACTAGGAACGAATCATGCCCGATATCAACGAACTCAAGGCCATGCTCGAGCACCCGGAGGACTTCGGCACGTTCGGGCGCTTCACCGAGACGCCGGTCGGCCAGATGCCGCCGAAGATGCGCGAGGCGTTCGACTTCACGCTGAAGCTGCGCGGACTCGTGCCGGGTCCGCACAAGATCTGGGCGGCGAACCCGACGCTCCTCAAGACGGTCGCGCCGGTCGGTGCGTATTTCCAGACCAAGTCGACGTTGTCGAAGGCCGAGATCGAGATCGCCACCTGTGTGATCTGCGGGCGCTGGGGCGCCGCGTACGCCAGCTACGAGCACGAGAAGATCGGTGTGATCTTCGGAGGGCTCGAGGCGGAGAAGGCGCAGGCGCTGATCGCGGGGCTGCCGACCGCGTTCGACGACCCGCGGCAGCAGATGGTGTACGAGCTCTCCTCGACGCTGGCCGCCGCGCGGATCGTGCCGCAGGGGATGTTCCAGCGGGCGCAGGAGCTGCTCGGCGACGTCGGCATTGTGGACGTGACGGTCCTGATGGGCTGGTTCAGCGCGGTCTCTCTCACCCTGATGGCCTTCGACGTGCCCTCGAACGCCGTCGGTCTCGACCAGTAGGCCTCTCCCCACCGGCTCCTGGCCACCAGGTGTCCCCCCCCGTCGGCGCCGTCCTCCGCACGGGACGGCGGGGCATTCCCTCTCCAGCGGCTTCTCTCCCCCTGGCCGAAAACCGTCCCTTTCCGGGAAAAAATCGCATGTAGGACACGGTATACGTACTGTGTCCGTCCCCAAGTCCCAGATCAGCGTGGCCGGTTCGCGCGCCCAGGCGGTCACGCCCAGGGCGGTCATGCCGGTCGGTGGGGAGGCGTCGGTCACGACCTCGGCGGCCATGGGCACGATGACCGCGGCACCCAGCCCCTGCAGGATACGGAAAGCGATCACGAGTCGGCCGAGGGGAGGGAAACCGCAGGCAGCGGTGCGCGCTGCGAAAACCGCGAGACCGTTGAGCAGCACGCGCCCGAAGACATCGCCGAAGGTGGCCGCGGAGGGCGCGCCGCTCGCAGGGGACGGAGGGGGCCGTATCGCTGCGGAATTCTTCGTCGACGGCACGCTCCAAAGCCCGACTCCGAGAGGCCGGGGGGCGATGCTCCGGAGCACGGGAGCAGCGGCTGACCAGGGCGTGGCTCATCGTGGACTTCTGGCTTTGGCCGCCGGGCTTCGGTGCATTACCGGCGCGGTGTGTGCGAGATGCCTCCCGGCCCGCCGCTGCCGTGCGGCGCGCGACGGGCCGGGAAGGGGCGGCACTGGGCCGGGTCAGTCCTTGTGCTGGAAGGACGCCTTCTCGGCGGCTTCGGTGTCGGCACGGAAGCGGGACCACGCATCGGGGTCGCGGTCGAGGGCGTCGAGGAGGTACGCGGTGACGGCGTCGGCGACGAGGGCGACCCGGTCGGCGTCCGTGTCGGTGGTCTCGCTCACGGCCTCCCCGGCGATGCCGCCCAGGGTGTGCTCTCCGCCGGGGACGACGAGGAGGCGCTTGGGGGCGGGGCTGAAGTCGAAGGCGTCGAGGAACCAGTCCGGTCCCCGCGTGGACAACCTCGACTGGTCCTTGTCGCCCGCGATGACGAGCGCCGGCGTGGTCATGGTGGAGTAGTCCGGCCTCATGAAGGGCAGGTGCTCGACGGCGAACGGCGTGAGCGAGTCGCCCGTGCCGGTCGCCGCGATGAGCACGCCCGCCTTCGCTCCGCCGTGGGAGAAGTCCTCGCCCGCGGTGCCCTGGGCGTCGAACACGCGGGCGCCCAGCAGGGTGCCGACGGTCTGGGCTCCCCAGGAGTGTCCGACGAGGGCGACGCTCGTCCGGTCGGCGCGGTCGATCAGGTCGCCTGCCTCGGCCAGGATGGTGTCAAGGTGGTCCAGCACCGCGTGGAGGTCATCGATGCGCACGCGCCAGATGGTGCCGAAGCGCGGATCGTCGAACCCTATGGCGTTGCGGCGCGAGTCCAGGTGGGTCGGCTGCACGACGACGAAGCCGGCGGCGGCCCAGCGGTCGACCAACGGCTCGTAGCCGTCCATCGACCACGCGTTGCCGTGGGAGAAAACGATGACCGGAAGGCCGCGGCCCTCGGCCGGTGCGGTCACCTTGACCTGCAGGGGCACCGCCCGGTCACCGGGGGGAACGGTGATGGGCTTGATCGCGACGGTCTTCGTCCGGGATTGCGCAGGAGTGAACATGTGCAGACTTCCTGTGGGAAAGGTGCGTGCCGCATACTTGGCGGAACGACGTTCCGCCCCACATTAGCGGAACAATGTTCCGCGAACCAGAGGTGAGATCTTGTCCCGATCGGCCGGCTCCAGAGCAGCGGGCGCCGAGCGCACTCGCCAGTCCCTGCTCGCGGCCGCGGCGCAGGTGTTCGTCGAGCAAGGCGTCCAGGCGCCCATCCGCGACATCGCCGGCCGGGCCGGCGTGGGCCTGGGCACCGTGTACCGCCACTTCCCCACCCGGGCGGAGCTGGTCGTCGCCGTCTACCGGCACCAGGTGGACGAGTGCGCGCGACTCGCCGCCGATCTCGCCGGGTCGCCGAGGCCGGGCGAGGCCCTGTCGCGATGGATGGACGCGTTCGTGGAGTTCCTCGTCACGAAGCACGGACTGGGGGCGGCACTCCAGTCCGAGGACCCCAGTCTGCAGAGCCTGCACTCCTTGATGCTCGACACACTGGTCCCGGCCTGCGCCTCGCTCCTCGACGCCGCGACGGCCCGGGGCGAGCTCGACCCGGACGTCACCGCGTACACACTGATGCGAGCGGTCGGCAACCTGTGCATCCTGGGCCCGGGATACGACCGTGAGCACGCGCGGGCCATGGTCGCCCGACTCCTTGCCGGCTGCCGGACGACCATGCCCCCGGACGGTCCCGTGGCGGCCTGACGACGAAGACCCGCCTCGCCCCCCACGCTCCTGGCGAACGGGTCAGCAGCGGCCGAGTTCGCCGGAACCACGTCCCGCCTGCGGGTTTCCCGTCCGATCGGCCGACGGCCGACAAGCGGCGCAACACCTCCGCAGCCTAGGCCGACCACGACGGCGTCGGTCGTGGCCGCTGGAGCGAACGGCCCGCAGGCTTGCGGGCTGAGTCGCGGAGATCGGTCACGGTCGACGTGCCGCCCGAGCTCGGCCGGAGGCCGCCCAGTCCATCCATGCATCGACTCATGGATCGTGCGCGATGTGACCTGCGAAGGCTGCGGTGCCCGGTGCGCAGGACCAGCCTTACGCCGAGGTGCCGGATGAGGCCCTGCTGCTGGAGTTCGACGAGCGTCTCGAACGCCTCGGTGAGCGAGCCGGGCACGGGCCCTGGGCGTCACCGAGCCGGGGTTGACGTGACGGTATGGGCAGGAAGGGGTGATCGGTGGCCAAGACGAGCCGGTCCGCCCCGTACGTCAGGGCGAGGGGCAGCGCAGTGGGTGTGGCGGCCGCGGTGTCCACGCAGAAGCGGGGCCGCGCGGACGCCACGGTCAGAAGCCGAACGCCCCCCGCGGCCGATCCCGAGCCGGCCAGGCAAGGCCTCGTCACTGAGCCTTTGCCGTGCGCCCGGTAGAACAGGAGGTGGGTGGTGTGGCGGTTGGTGTTGTGTCGTCGGGGGATGCCTCGCTGGTGTGTTCCTGCCGTGTGGATGTGTGTTGTCGGGGTGTGTGCTCGCTCGGCACTCCGTCGCGGTAGGGGGCGAGGAAGCGGGTCAGTGCGTCCGGCATTGCTTCGGGTGCCTCTTCGGCTGGGTAGTGGCCGCAGTCGGGGATGATCAGGCTTTCGACGTGTGTGGCGGCGAGTTTCATGGTGTTTGCGACGAGGTCGCCGGAGTTGGCTTCGCCGGCGATGGCCAGGACGGGCAGGGTCAGGGGCTGTTCCTTGCGCTTTTCGTTCTGCGCGATCGTGGTGTCCAGCGCCCGGTAGAAGGCGAAGCTGGTGTGCAGGGCCTGGGGGTCGCACGCGAGGGTTTCGATGTAGTAGCGCACCCCTTCGTCGGGGAGTTTCTGCGCGGCTTTGCTGGCGAACTGGTTGCCGAAGTAGAGGTGTTCGCGGCCACGGACGAGTTGTTCGTTGAGCTCGCTGAGCCGGTTGATGCCGAAGTGCCACAGTCTGGTGTTGGCCTGGTGGCCGCCGAACAGCGGTGGTGAGGTGGACAGTCCCGGGATGGCGGCTTCCGCGACTGCGAGGCATTCGAGGCGGTCGGGGTGGTCGGCGGCCAGGGCGTAGGCGGTCCACATGCCGATGTCGTGGCCCACCATGGCGAACCGTTCGTGGCCCAGGGCGGTCATCAGGGCCGCCATGTCGTTGGCGCCGGGTTGGAGCGAAGGACGGCCTGCCGCCGGAAGAGGAATCGGTCATGGCCGTCCCGGACAGGGACACAGCGGTGGGTGACGGTCCGTCATGGGCGGTGTCCGGTGTTCACGGGCGAGTGAAGGTTCTCGCTATCCCACCCGGTGATCAGGTCGGTCAGGAGTTCCGCGGTGGCTTCGGGGGCTTCGACCGGGGGAGTGGTGGCTGATCAGGTCGCAGCCGGTGCCATCTCGGTGCCTGGCTCGGGGTGCAGGCGGAAGCGTCCGCGGTCGCTTCGGACTGTGCCGGCGGTCGGCTGGGGGAAGTGGGTGCCGAGCAGCAGGGTGTCGGTGTCCGCCACGTGGTTCAGGAGGCGGGTTCGGGTGTGCACCGCCTGCCGTGCGTCGGTGTCGACGCAGCTGGTGAGATGCGGGTGGGACAGCTGCACAGGGTGGTGGATGCTGTCGCCGGTGATCAGGGCCGTGCGGTCGGTGCCACGCACTTCCACGGCCACCTGCCCGGGCGTGTGGCCGGGGGCCGGGACAAGCCGGACCCCGTCGGCCACCTCGTGCCCGTGGTCGGGTACGTCCACGGGGACGTACTGTCCGCTGTCGCGGACGGGGTGGACGGAGTCGCAGAACATCTGGCGGCGCGCCTGGTCCATCTCCGCGTCGGCCCAGTACTCCCATTCGGTGCGGCTGGTGAGGTAGCGGGCGTGGGGGAAGGTCGGCTTCCAGTTTCCTTCGGTGAAGCGGGTGTTCCAGCCGACGTGGTCGGTGTGGAGGTGGGTGGTGATGACGAGGTCCACCGAATCGGGCGGGAAGCCGGCGTCAGTCAGGCGCTGCAGGTAGTCGGTCCTCAGGCGGTTCCAGGCCGGGTTGGCGCGTGTCTTGCCGTTGCCGATCCCCGTGTCGACGAGGATGCGCAGTCCGTCGGCTTCCACGGCGAAGGTGTGGCTGGCCAGGAGGAGTGTGTCGGCGTCGGCGAAGTCGGGACGCAGCCAAGCTGCCTCGTCGATCACGTCCGCGGTGGCCTCGGGCAGCAGCCAGGGCCCGGTCTGCGGTGGCAGAATGATCTCGTCGATGCGGCGGACGACGGTGCCTCCGAGGTTCCAGGCAGGGTGGGGCTGGGCGGGGGTGGCGGTGTTCATGAGCGAGTCCTTTTTCTCGAGGGTCGAAGTCCGGGCGTCAGGTACTGAGGGGGCGCCGGCCGCTGGTGGCCAGTGCCACGAGGGCTGACAGGGCGAGCAGGCCGGTCGAGCCCGCGTACAGCAGTACGGCGGTCTCGAGGCCGTATCTCATGGTCAGGAGTCCGGCGAGGACGGCCGGCACGCTCATCGCGAGGTAGCTGAGGACGTAGTAGGAGGCGAGGGTTCCGGCCCGTTCCTCCGGGGCGGCCGGAGGTAGCAGCAGCCGCAGTGCGCCCTGGGTCACCGCGCCGAATCCGGCACCTGCCAGCAGGGTGCCGACGAAAAGAGCGGACAGGCTCTGCAGGTACGGGCTGACCAGGGTCAGCAATGCTCCGGACATCAAGGCGATGGCGCCTGCGGTGCTGACCGTGCGGGCGGGCCGGGTCCGGGTGGCGCAGATGGCCAGGGCGGCACTGGCGGTGAGGGCGAAGAACACCAGACCTCCGGTCGTGTCTGGGGCATGCGGGGCGATCAGACGGGCGAGTTGCGGGCCGAGGGAGGAGTAGAAACCGCCGAGGGCCCAGGCGGCGATGACGCCGGGCGTGATGAGCAGCATGGCCGTGCGGGAGGCTCGGGCGACGGAGATGCCGGGCTGCAGCGACCGCCATACGCCGCGGTGTGACCTCGCGGTCTCGGCCGTGCGAGTGACGAGGGCGGTTTGCGTGGCGAACAGCAGGAGCAGCAGGAGGTAGACGGTGTGGGTGGGGGCGGGTGCGAACTGGACGAGTCCGGTCGAGGCGAGGACACCGGTCGCCATGCCGGAGACGGGGGTGAGGCTGTTGGCGAGCGCTGCCCGCCCCGGATGACGGGGATGCTCGAAGTCGAGCAGGGCGGCGCCGGCGGCGCCGGTGGCCACGCCGGTGGCCAGCCCCTGTACGACCCGGGCGGCGATCAGCTCCGTCACGCCCTGTGCGGTGGCGAAGAGGGCCATGGAGGCGGCCTCGGCGAGCAGCGCACCGGTCAGGACGGGGCGCCGACCCAAGTAGTCCGACAGGGTTCCGGCGACCAGGAGCGCCACCAGCAGCGCGAGCGCGTAGGAACTGAAGACGATGGTGACCGTCAGGGCGGAGAAATGCCACTGCGTCTGGTACTCGTCGTAGAGCGGGGTCGGAGCGCTGGATGCGGCCAGCAGGCTGACGACCGCGGACGCGTGCAGTGCGAAGGAGCCGCTGCGACTGAGGCGAGGAAGGGGAGGGCGGGGCAGTTGGGCCGTGATGGTGTGCATGAGGCCTTCCGGGCTATCTAAGGCTAATTTTTTGCGTTAGTTGAGACTAGCCCTCTTCCCCGGCTAAGGCAAACTTATAGCTTTTGTGTCTGTGGAGAGGTGCCGTGCCAGCCGCGGCTCCAGCCCGTTCAGAGCGGAGCGAGCGCTGCGGTGAACAGCCCGTGCGTATATGGAGCCGGCATCTCCGAAGGGCGGAACGGGATGCGGTACATCAGTGGGCGACGACGGCTAGGTCGTTTCTGATGGCTCTTGGACGATGTCGCGGAGCCAGATGACGATCGCTGCGACGGCCAGGGTCCCGTTGAAGATGCAGTCGCGTTTGTCGTACCGGCTGGCCACTGCCCGGTACTGCTTCCACTTGCTGACGCACCGTTCGACGGCACTGCGGCGGCGGTACTGGGCCTTGTCGAAGGCAGGCGGGCGCCCGCCTGCCCGGCCCTTGCGCTTACGGGCTGCTCGCTGGTCGTCGGGCTGGCGATGGTCGCCTTGATACCCCGTCGTCGCAGGTAGCTGCGGTTGTCGCGGCTGGAGTACGCCTTGTCGCCGCGGACGTGATCCAGCGCGGGCCTGATCGTCACCCCGGTGGTGCGGAACCTGCGGTACAAG
>NZ_JBLEBI010000159.1:0-16120 GCF_047340315.1 Streptomyces sp. AF1A | reverse complement strand
GGCGGCGTCCACCGCCGCCGACGCGCCGAAGGCGGCCGGTGCGCCGGAGAACCTCGCGGAGACCGGGGCGGCCGCGGGCACCTCGTACCTGGCGGTCGGCGCCTCCGCGGCCCTGGCGCTGGGCTCGGCCGCGCTGTTCCTGTCGGTCCGGCGGCGTTCGACGGGCGGCGACCGCCGCCGCTGAGGTTTCCGGGGCCTGTCCGGCGGCTCAGGCCGGACGGGCCCCGGCGGTCGTCAGCTCAGGGCCGAGGCGCAGGTGGTGGCGTGCGCGTGGGCCGGGTCGAGGGCGTTGGCGACCTCGTGGAAGGCGATCCGGTCGAACAGGCCGATCGCCACGTGTTCCGAGAAGTCGAGCGGGCACAGGTTCTGGAGCAGGACGTTGCGGACGTCCGAGCCGGTCAGGTACTGGCTGCGCCAAGGCGTGGCCACTTCGTCGTACTTGGTCGCGATGACGGTGTAGTGCACTCCGGGGACGGTGTCGCCGCCCTCGTTGAGTTTGGTCAGGAAGGCGGAGCCGGCCACCTGGTCGGCGAGGCCGGGGGTGGTGGCCTTGAGGAGGTCGGCGGCGCCGGGGAAGTACGGCAGCAGCTTGGTGAGTCCGTCGAGGTCGGTGCCGTGGTTGTCGGGGGCGAGGCCGACGAGGGCGTTGACCTTGTCCGCACCGCCGAGGAACTTCAGGTAGTAGCGGGGCATCATGCCTCCCTGGGAGTGCCCGACCAGGTCGACCTTGGCGGCTCCGGTGGCGGCGAGCACCGTGTCCACGAAGGACGACAGCTGCCCGGCCGACCGGTCGATGGGTCCGAGGCCGTAGAAGAACGGGACGCCCGGCAACTGCCCGTAGTCGAGGGAGAAGACGCAGTACCCGCGGTGCTCCAGGTAGGGCGCGAGGGAGAGCCAGTTGTCGACCGAGTTGCCCAGGGTGCCGTGCACCAGGACGACCGGGCGGGGATGGGCGGCGGAGGGCTTGCAGGAGTAGTCGTTCCAGCCCCTGCTGGGAGCGGTGGAAGCGCGGGCGGTGGCGGCGGGGACGGTGGCGACGGCGGCGGCGAGGAGCAGCGCGGCGAGGGGTCTGAGGGCTCTCTTCCAGGGCAGCATCGGGTGATCTCCTTGCGGCTCAAGGGAGGTACGACGGCCTTACCCTGTGATCCGGATCACGAGGATGCTGTTCACTCGTCAAGTTACGAGCGAGTAGGTCGACTGTGAAGTTACGCGCGAGTAAAAACTTCCAGTGATAACCAGCGAGGCATCGGGCCCCGACGAACCGTCACCAGGCGGGCCGCACCGGACCGTAGGGCGCGAGCCTCGCCAAACCCTCCCGCAACACGCGCACTTCACCCTCGCCCAGCAGTTCGACCCATCCCCCGACGACCTCGCCGGCCGCCTCCTCCGCCGCCCGGGCGCCCGGGCGCCTGCCCACACCGTCAGCAGGGAGGAGACCGGGTCACCACCTCCGTCGGCCTCACGGCCGAGCTGGCGGACGGCACCCGCATCACGCCGCCGTGGGCCAACTGACCCGTCACGCCGCGAGTCTGCCCGGCATCACCGCGCGCGGCCCGAACTTCGCCCGCGCGCGGTCCGCGACCTCCTCGATGCGGCGCACCTTCTCGTCCACGGGGTCGAAGGTGAGCTGGTGGGAGGCCTGGTCGGCGGGGGCCAGGCCCTCGGCGCGCAGGGCGAGCGCGCGGACCCGGGCGCGCTGCAGGCCGAGCGCCTCGTACATGCCGTAGGCCGCCTTCGTCAGGGCCGCCGAGTGCGCGGTCGGCTCCTGCAGGGTGCGGGTGCGGGTGGTCGAGGAGCGGTCGGCGTAGCGCACGGTGAGGGTCAGGGTGCGGCAGATCTTCTCCACCGCGCGCAGCCGGCCGCCCAGCTCCTCGGCGGCGGACAGCAGCGCCCCGCGGTGCCGCTCGGGGTCCAGCTCGTCGGTGTCGAAGGGGCGTTCGGCGGCCAGGGACCGGGACACGGCGTTCGGCACGACCCGGCCCCGGTCGACACCGCTCGCCTTCTCGCGCAGCTCGCGGCCCGCCTTCGCGCCGATCAGCCGCTGGAGCGTGGACAGCGGCGCGGCGGCGACCAGGCCCAGGGTGTCCAGGCCGTACTCGGACAGGGTGCGGGCGGTCGCCGCGCCGACACCGGGCAGCACGGACACCGGCCGCTCGGCGAGGAACTCCGCGATGCCGTCCGGGTCCTCGGGCACCACACAGGTCACGCCGGGCCGGGCGCCCAGCAGCGCCACCCTGGCCAGCATCGGTCCCGGAGCGGCGCCGATGACGCAGTCGACGCCGTACCGGGCGAGGGCCCGCACCCGGATCACCGAGGCCAGCTCCACCGCGCTGCGCCCGAAGTACCGCTCGGCGCCGCGCAGATCGGCCAGCGCCCCGTCCGGTGGCAGCGCCTCCACGACCGGGGTGAAGTCCTCCAGCAGTCCGAGCAGTCCCGGCAGGGCGGCCTCGTGCATCGGCGGCAGCTGGAAACGTACGCAGAGAATGGTCATCCCGCACTCCCCGGACTCTGGTGCCACAACTTCCTTCCCACCGCGGGCCCTTCGCCCGCGGGGCGCAGATCGGCCCAGGGGTGCATCTCGTACCCCGTGGACATGCGGATCGTCCGGCCCTCCATCGGGTCGGGGGCCGCCGAACCGGCCGACCGGGGCAGTCCGCCGGAACCGGCGGGCCGGGCCCGGGACGGTCCGTTCTCGCCCTGCGGCTCCGGTCCGTCCGCGCCGGACGGTTCGGCGAGCCGGGCCGCGACCCCGTCGAGCCCCTCCGCGTCGCGGACGTCCACCAGGTCGGCGAGGTTCCACGCGGCGGAGCCCACCACGCTCAGACTGCGCGGCCCGCGCCGCTGCACCACCCCGCGCACCAGCAGCAGCCAGGAGTGGAAGACGGTGTGGGCGCAGGCGTCGTGCGAGTCGTCGAAGAAGGCGAGGTCGACCAGGCCCGTGCCGTCGTCCAGCGTGGAGAAGATGACCCGCTTGCCGGACCGGATCGGCGGGGTCTGGGTGGCCGCCTTGGCGCCCGCGACCAGCACGGTCTCGCCGTGCCGGGCCTCGCGCAGCCGACGCGCGGAGACCACGCCCAGCTCCTTCAGGAACTCCCGGTGGTCGTCCATCAGATTGCGCGAGGCGTCCATGGACAGCACGCCCAGCTCGGCGCTGAGCCGCTCCGCCGACGTCAGGTCCGGCAGCCCGGCCGGTGCGGTCTTCCGCCCGCCCGCGAGCGGGAGCTGGCCGCCGCCACCGCCCCGGGCGCCCCGGTGCAGCTCGGTCAGATGCAGCTGCAGGTCGCGCCGGTTGGCGCCGAAGGCGTCCAGCGCCCCCACCTGGGCGAGCCTCTGGGCCAGCGGCCGGCTCGGCCGGGCCCGCTCCCAGAAGTCCACCAGGGAGGAGTACGGCTGCCCGTCCTCGATCCGCTTCGCCTCGGCCTCGCTGATGCCGTGCACGTCGCAGAGCGCGAGCCGCAGCCCCCACACCTCCGGCGATTCAGACACCAGTTCGATACGATGGGCGACCCCGGACGCGTTCACGTCCAACGGCAGGATCGGCACCCCGCGCCGCCGCGCGTCCGCCAGCAGCAGCCGCTTGGGGTACATCCCCGGGTCGTGCGTGAGCAGCCCGGCGTAGAAGGCGGCCGGGTGATGGGCCTTCAGCCAGGCCGACTGGTACGTCGGCACGGCGAAGGCGACGGCATGCGCCTTGCAGAACCCGTACGACCCGAACGCCTCCACGATCTCCCAGGTCCGCCCGATCGTCTCCGCGCTGTACCCCCTGGCCGCCGCGGCCTGCGCGAACCAGACCCTGATCCGCCCCTGCGACTCCGGGTCCGACAGCCCGCGCCGCACCCGGTCGGCCTCGCCGCGCCCGCAGCCGGTCATGATCGCGACGATGTCGATGACCTGCTCGTGGAAGACGACGACCCCGTACGTCCCCTTCAGCGGTTCCTCCAGGTCCGGGTGCGGGTAGCGCACCGGCGCCCGCCCGTGCCGCGCCTCGATGAACGGCCGCACCATGTCGGCGGCGACGGGCCCGGGCCGGAACAGCGAGATGTCCACGACCAGGTCGTGGAAGGTGCTCGGCTGCAGCCGGCCCACCAGATCCCGCTGGCCGGGCGACTCGATCTGGAAGCAGCCCAGCGTCTCGGCGGAGCGGATCAGCTGGTACGTCCTCGCGTCCCCGGGCGGCACCGCGTCCAGGTCGACCCGCTCCCCCGTCGCCCGCGCCACCTCGGCGACCGCGTGCGCCATGGCCGACTGCATCCGCACGCCCAGCACGTCGAGCTTGAGCAGCCCGAGATCCTCCACGTCCTCCTTGTCGAACTGCGCCATCGGCAGCCCCTCGCCGCTGGTCGGCACCACCGGCGTGCGGGCGAGCAGGGAGGCGTCGGAAAGCAGCACCCCGCACGGGTGCATGGCGACGCCCCGCGGCAGGGCGTCGAGCGCCTCGACCAGCTCCCACAGCCTGCCGTACTTCTCCTTCTCCCCCGCGAGCCGCTTCAGTTCGGGCAGCTCCGCCAGCGCCGCGCGGGCGTCCCGGGCGCGGATGTGCGGGAAGGACTTGGCGACCCGGTCGATCTCGGCCGGGTCCATGGACAGGGCGGCGCCCACGTCCCGGATCGCATGCCGCACCCGATAGGTCTCCGGCATGGAGACGGTCGCGACGCGCTCCTCGCCGAACCGGCCGATGATCGCCCGGTACACCTCCAGCCGGCGCGCGGACTCCACGTCGATGTCGATGTCGGGCAGCACCACGCGCTCCTTCGACAGGAAGCGCTCCATCAGCAGCCCGTGTTCGACCGGGTCGGCGTGCGCGATCCCGAGGAGGTGGTTGACGAGCGACCCGGCGCCGGAGCCGCGGGCGGCCACCCGGATCCCCATCCCCCTGACGTCGTCCACGACCTGCGCGACGGTCAGGAAGTAGGAGGCGAATCCGTGGTGGGCGATGATGTCCAGCTCATGGTGCATCCGCTCCCAGTACGCACGCCTGCCGCCGTAGCCGAGCCGCACCATGCCCGCCGCCGCCCGCGAGGCGAGCGCCCGCTGTGCGGTGCGGCGGCCGGCGCCGACGAGGTGCGGCTCGGGGAAGTGGACGGTGCCGATGCCGAGGTCGTCCTCGGGGTCGACCCGGCACTCGGCGGCCGTGGCCCGGGTCTGCTCCAGCAGCCGGTGGGCGGTGTCCCGCCGGTAGCCGGCCGCCTCCACCACCTGCTCGGCGATGCCCAGCATGGCCTGCGCGTCCTTCAGCCACGCCGCCCCGGAGTCCAGCTCCCCGACCGAGCCGACGGGCACCAGGCGCCGGGCGGCGTCCAGCACGTCGGCGACCTGGCCCATCCCGGGATCGGCGTACCGGACGGCGTTGCTGAGCACGGGCCGCACCCGCTGCTCGGCGGCGAAGCCGACCGTGCGGGCGGCGAGCCGCAGCGAACCGGGCCCGGTACCCGTACGGCCGTGCCACACGGCCTCCAGCCGCAGCGCGTCCCCGTAGACCTCGCGCCAGGGGCCCAGAAGCCTCGCGGCCCGGTCGGACCGCCCCGCGGCAAGGGCGCGCCCGACGTCCGAGTCCGGGCCGAGCAGCACCACCAGGCCGTCGCCGTGGTTGCCGGACCAGGGGAGCAGCGGCGCCCCCTCCCCCGCGTGCGCCGCCGTGACGAGCCGGCACAGATCGGCCCACCCCCGGGCCCCGTCGCGGGCGAGAAAGGTCACCCGGGGCGCCGACTCGTCGAGGAAGGCGCCGCCCCGCACCGGGGTGCGGCGCCCCTCGCGCCGTACGGTCTCCGCCTCCGCCTCGACCGCGAGATCCACGCCGAACAGCGGGCGGACCCCCGCTCGGGCGCAGGCCTTGGCGAAGCGCACCGTGCCGGCGAGGGTGTCGCGGTCGGTGAGCGCGAGGGCGTCCATGCCCCGCTCGGAGGCGCGCTCGGCCAGCCGCTCCGGGTGCGAGGCCCCGTACCTCAGGGAGAACCCGGAGACGGTGTGCAGATGCGCGAAGCCCGGCACACGCACCTCCCGCACTCGTGAGCCCCGAACGACTCTCGAACATCAGTTCCCTACTCCCCACCCACCATACCCTCATTCTCGAACATGTGTACGACATCCGTTCGAGCGCCTCTCACCTGCGCAAACAAAACGGCCCCGCCCCCTTGAACCCAAGAACACGGGGCGGGGCCGCGCGGAGTGCGGGACCGGGTCAGCCGATCCGCGCCCCCGTGGCCGACAGGACCGCGGTGACCGGCTGGAAGAACGTCTCCCCGCCGGAGGCGCAGTCGCCGCTGCCGCCGGAGGTCAGGCCGATCGCGTTGCCGCCGGAGAACAGCGAGCCCCCGCTGTCGCCCGGCTCGGCGCACACATCGGTCTGGATCAGCCCGCTGACCGTGCCCTCGGAGTAGTTCACGGTGGCGTTCAGGCCGGTGACCGTGCCCTCGCGCACCTGGGTCGTCGAGCCGCTGCGCGTGACCCTCATCCCCACCGTGGCCTCGGCGGCCCCGGTGATCTTCTGGGTCGAGCCGTCGTACAGGTCGACCTCGCTCGGGTGATCGGTGTTCGAGGTGTACTTGACCAGACCGAAATCGGTGCCCGGGAAGTGGGACTCCGCGTTCTGCCCGATCTGCCGGCCGCTGGAGTCCGACCAGGTGGAGATGGCCGCGGTGCAGTGCCCGGCGGTCAGGAAGTACGGCTCGCCGTCCTTGACCACGTTGAAGCCGAGCGAGCAGCGCCCGCCGGAACCGGTGATGGCGTCGCCGCCGGCGATGAAGGGCTTGAACTCGCCCCGGGACCGCTTCAGTTCGGCCTTGCCGCCGAGTCCGTCGACCACCTTGCCCAGCCTGGCCCACTCCGCGCCGGACACCGTCCTGTCGGCGGTGACGACGACCTTGTCGGAGACCGGGTCCGTCGCCCAGGAGGTGCCTGGTATGGCCGCGTCCCGCTTCAGCGTCGCACGCGCGCCGTCGAGTTCGGCGAGCGAGTTGGCGACGATTCTCGCCTTGGCCCCGGCCGCCTCGACGGTCTTCGCGGCGGCCTGGTCGAGCACGTTGACGACGAGGTTCTTCGACCGGGCGTCGTAGTAGCTGCCGGCTGCCGCGCCGGCTCCCAGGCGCGAGCCGAGCGTGGAGGCGAGTGTTCCGGCCGCCGGGGCGGAGAGCACCCGAAGTTGCGTGGCGGACGTCGCGGGTTCACTGGCGTTCGCGTTCTGCAAGGTGACTCCGGCTGCGACCAGCGCGGCGACTGCCGCGCCGGCCAGGGCGGCCCGCCGCCCGGATATGCGTCGGTGTTTCAACTCACGTCCTCCTGTGGGGGGACGGCCGGCCGGGTTGTGGGGACCCGGCCGGCCGGAAGACCGGTTGGCGGGCGCCCACTCTTCCGAATCGCACAGGGAGCACACAAGTCCGCCGTCAGGACGCGCGTGGATTCTTCACGGACGTGACGGGAGCTCAGGGCCCCTTGTCGCCACGGCCTCGCGCCCCGCCCCAGCGCCGCCGCACAACGGCAGGCCCCCGCACGCGCCATGGCGTGCGGGGGCCGATGGAGCCGGGGCCGGACCCGTCAGGGAAGCGTGACCCCGTAGTAGCTCAGCGCCTCGGTCACCGGCTGGAAGAACGTCGTACCGCCGGAGGTGCAGTCGCCGCTGCCGCCGGACGTCAGCCCGTAGGCGGTGCTGCCGTAGTACAGCGGGCCGCCGCTGTCGCCGCCCTCGGCGCAGACCGTGGTCTGGATCAGCCCGTACACGATGTCACCGCCGCCGTAGTTGACGGTCGCGTTCAGCGCGGTGACCCGCCCGCTGTGCGTACCGGTGGTGGACCCGCGCCGGTACACGGTCTGGCCGACGCTGGGCGTCGCCGCACGGGTGATGGACTGGCTGCCCACCGCACTCGGGTGCGAGATCGAGGAGTTGGTGTACCGCACCAGCGCGAAGTCGTTGCCCGGGAAGCTGTAGCCGACGTTGGTGCCGAGCACCGTGCTGTGGCTGGAGTTGCTGTACCAGGTGGAGGCCACCTGGCCGCAGTGGCCGGCGGTCAGGAAGTAGTACGTGCTGCCGCTGTGCACGTTGAAGCCGAGCGAGCAGCGGTACTGGCCGCCGTAGATGGCGTCGCCGCCAGTGATCAGCTTGTTGAACCTGCCGGGGGTGTGCTTGATGGTGAGTGCGCCCGCGTCGGCGCCGGCCTGCTTCTTGATCTTGGCGATCTCGGCCTTGGACACGGTGCTGTCGACGGTCACGACGACCCGGTTCGTCTTGCTGTCGACGGCCCAGGCGGTGCCGGGGACGTCCGCCTCGAGGACGGAGTCGTTGGCCTTCGCGAGCTGGGTGGCGCTGAACGGGTGGGCGTCGCTCGCGTTCGCGGTGGGGGTGGCGAACGCGGCCGCGGCCAGCAGTCCGGAGGCCACGGCGATCAGCCGGGTCCGTCTCGCCGTGCCGCTGCGGGGAGTGGTGCGCTTGATCCTCACTTTTCGTTCCCTCCAAGGGAAGTCGGGGGCCCGCGTGGGGTCGGGGCCCGTGAGGCGCAGCCAGGGGGGTGGCCGGATTCCGAACCGCATGCCCCTGACAAGCGCTGAGGGGGAGTATTCGGCCGAACGGCCGGTCGGCACAAGGGTGCCTTTCGGCCGTTGCACTTTAAACCGCCTTTGCCCGGTGTTCCCCTGACACCCCGTCGGTGCCGGCTCGGCGCGCACTCCGTTGCCATGCGGCCCGTCGCCCTCGGCGGCCGTCGGCACGGCACCCTCGCCGTCCGCCGCCCGCTCCCCGGGAATGTCCGGAAGTCGACCCTCCGCATAGCGCACCGTGTCGTCGGTGAACACGGCGAGTCCGCGGCGCGCGAGTTCATCCCCGGCAGCGGGGACCGCGCCTGCCGCCGGACGCGTCCGCCGCCCGGCGGGTACGGGTCCAGGCGTTGGATGTCCCGGCACGCCGTCGCCCACCAGTAGGACACGGAATTCCTGAACGAGTTCCGCTGCCCGGACATCGATGCGGCCTTCAAAAGGGACACACCAGCAGTCCGCCGGATTTCCACGGCTCCTGAACGGTCGTCAAGTACTTGACGTCACGCAACCCGTCGTTCACCCGTACGCTCCGTACATCACCCGTACGCGGGCGACAATAATATTTCACTCTCAGTCAGCAGCCGTATGAGTCACGGCCCTTGGGGCACAAGGACTCTCGACGGATCGGCTGTGCACCAGTACCGTCACAAACCCCCCGCGCGGCGTCTATTCACTTGGCGCGCCGTCCGCATCATGGATGACCATAGGGATGCGGAAAGCAAGAAAGACCGCTGTGAGAGGAGGCGTCCATGGGATCGGTACGCAAGGCGAGTGCGTGGCTCGGCCTCGTCGACGACAACGATGACGAGCGTTACTACGACGACGAGTACTCCGAGGGCACCGAGTCCGGGGACGCCTGGGTGACCGACCCCCGGGTGAAGGTGGCCTCGGACACGGCCGAGGAGAAGGGCCGCCGGATCGGCACGGTCACCCCGGACAGCTTCCGGGACGCCCGCTCCATCGGCGAGCTGTTCCGGGACGGCGTCCCGGTCATCATGAACCTCACGAACATGGAGCCCGGCGACGCCAAGCGGGTCGTGGACTTCGCCGCGGGGCTCATCTTCGGTCTGCGCGGCTCGATCGACCGGGTCTCGAACCGGGTCTTCCTGCTGACGCCGGCCGACACGGAGATCATCAGCGGCGAGGCCTCCGGGCACCGCGACGACGGCTTCTTCAACCAGAGCTGAGGCGGGGCCGCGCACCGGCCCCGCCCCCGCCGGGGCTCACCGGAACGCGTCGAGCCCCGTCAGCGCCTTGCCCAGCACGAGCTGGTGCATCTCGACGGTGCCCTCGTAGGTGAGGACCGATTCGAGGTTGGTCGCATGCCGCATGACGGGGTACTCCAGGGAGATCCCGTTGGCGCCGAGGATCGTCCGCGCCGTGCGGCAGATCTCGATGGCCTCGCGGACGTTGTTGAGCTTGCCGAAGCTGACCTGCTCGGGGCGCAGGCGGCCGGCGTCCATCCGCCGCCCCAGATGGTGGGCGAGCAGAATCCCCTTGTGCAGCTCCACGGCCATGTCGGCGAGCTTGGCCTGGGTGAGCTGGAAACCCCCGATGGGCCGCCCGAACTGCTCGCGCGTCCTCGCGTATTCCAGCGCGGCCTCGAAGCAGCTGCGCGCGGCGCCCATCGCGCCCCAGACGATGCCGTACCGGGCGTGCGAGAGACAGCTGAGCGGCCCGCGCAGGCCGACGACCTCGGGCAGCACGGCGGTGGCGGGCAGCCGCACGTCATCCAGGACGAGCTCGCTGGTGACGGAGGCGCGCAGGGACCACTTGTGCTTGATCTCCGGCGCCGAGAAGCCGGGGCTGTCCGCCGGCACGACGAAGCCCCGGATGCCCTCCTCGGTCTGCGCCCAGACGACGGCCACCCCGGCGACCGAGCCGTTGGTGATCCACATCTTGCGTCCGTTGAGCACCCAGTCGTCGCCGTCGCGCTTGGCGTGGGTGCGCATGGCGGCGGGGTCGGAGCCGTGGTCGGGCTCGGTCAGCCCGAAGCAGCCGATCACCTCGCCGGCGGCCATCCGCGGCAGCCACTGCAGCTTCTGCTCCTCGCTGCCGAAGCGGTGGATCGCGTACATGGCCAAGGAGCCCTGCACGGAGACCAGCGACCGGATGCCCGAGTCGGCCGCCTCCAGCTCCAGGCAGGCGAGGCCGTACTGCACGGCCGTCGCGCCCGCGCAGCCGTAGCCCTGGAGGGACATCCCGAGGGCGCCGACGGAGCCGAGTTCGCGCGCGAGTTCCCGGATCACGGGCAGCTCGCCCTTCTCGTACCAGTCGGCGACGTGGGGCAGCACCCGGTCGGCCGCCCAGCCGCGGACGGTGTCCCGGATCGCCAGGTCCTCCGGGTCCAGCAGGTCGTCGATCCCGAGCGGGTCGGCGGCATCGAACGGGGGCAGCTTCGCGGACGCGGACATGGAACACCCTCCGGAACACTCAGGCACGCGCACTTAAACTAGCAGCGCTAGTTACGACGTCGCAGCCGACGTTACGGTGCAGTGTCCCGCACGTCCAGAGGGGGTCAGGCGGAGACCCGCGGCTTCTGCGCCTCGCGCGGGGCGGGCAGCTCCACCTCGGCCGGGGCCGGCTCGGCGGGGCAGTGCATGATCCGCGGCAGCCGCAGCGCCATCACCGCGCCCAGCAGCAGCAGACCCGCGCTCACCAGGAGCGTCACATGCAGCCCGTGCACGAAGGAGTCCCGCGCCGCCCGGCGCAGCGCGGCCCCGGCGGACCCGCCGAGGCGTCTGGCCACGTCGTAGGCCTCCCCCAGCGAGTGCGCGGCCGCGTCCGAGGCCGAGGGCGGCACCCCGCGCACCGAGCGGAGCCCGGGCGCGTAGGCCGCGTTCATCACGGTGCCGAGCAGCGCGATCCCGATGCCGGCGCCGAGCTGGTACGACGTCTCGCCGATCGCCGCGGCGCCGCCGGCCTGGTTGGCCGGGGCCTCGCTGAGCATCGACTCGTACGCGCCGAAGAGCGTGGTCTCCAGGCCGAAGCCGAGCAGCACGAAACCGGACAACAGCAGCGGCGGGTCGTCACTGCCGCCCATCGCCGTCAGGGTCAGCACCGCGGCCGCCGTCAGGACGAAGCCGAAGCACACCATCCGGCGCGGCCCGAACCGGCGCAGTATCCGCGCGCCCGCGAGGCCCGCCGCCATCGCCGCGACGGTCAGCGGCAGCAGCCGCAGGCCGGTCGCGAGGGGCGACAGGCCGAGCACCAGCTGCAGGTACTGCGCGGCGATCAGCTCGAGGCCGACCAGCGCGAGCATCGCCAGCACGATGCAGCACACCGAGGTGCTGAACGCGGGCCGGCGGAACATCCGCAGGTCCACCAGCGGATGCGGCAGCCGCCGCTGGCGCCGTACGAAGAGGACGAGGAGGGCGGCGCCGGCCAGCAGCGGGATCAGGGTGAAGGGGCTCGCCGGGTTTTCGCCGCCGCCGAGCCGCTTGACGCCGAGGACGACCCCGAAGAGGCCGGCCGCCGCCATCAGCGCGCCGGTCACGTCCCAGGGGCCGGTGCCGTCGCCCCGGGACTCGGGCAGCAGAATCCGGCCGATCGGGATGCTGACCAGCATCAGCGGGATGTTGACCAGGAAGACCGCGCCCCACCAGAAGTGCTCCAGCAGAAAGCCGCCGAGCAGCGGCCCGACCGCCGCGCCGACCGCGGCGACGGCGCTCCACAGACCGATGGCGAGCGCGCGCTCGCGCCGGTCGGGGAAGACCTGACGGAGGATCGACAGGGTCGCGGGCATGATCATGGCGCCGCCGACGCCGAGCAGCGCCCGGGCGGCGATGAGCATCTCGGCCGTCTGCGCGAACGCGGCCACGGCGGAGGCGACGCCGAAGAGGAAGTAGCCGAGCAACAGGATGCGTCTGCGGCCTGCCCGGTCGCCGAGGGTGCCGAAGAGGATCAGCAGCGAGGCGCAGACCAACGGGTAGACGTCGACGATCCACAGCAGTTGGATGGCGCTGGGCCTGAGGTCCTCGGTGACGGCAGGGACCGCCACGTGCAGCACGGTCGCGTCGAGGGCGACGAGCAGCAGGCTGACACAGAGGACGACGAGGACGACCCAACGGTTGGCACCGGCCCCGGCCGCCCGACGGCGCGGCCGAACGGCAGCCGTGGTCGTCCCGGACATGCACGTACCTCCCAGATGTTCCCTCGCGTGTGCGGACCGACGGGGTGGGGACTCCCTGTCGTACGGCCGGAGAGGAGCGGCGCCTCCGGCCCGCGCGAAACCCACGGGGGTGGCTCGTCAGCGTACGCGAGTTCGCCGCGCGGACACGTGGCGGACATCTCACACGCATGACGGAACCCGTGTGGCGTACGCCACGTCACCCCCTCTTGACCACGACCCGGCGGCCGGTCCGGTTCCCCGCCCGGTCGATAATCGAGCCTGTGACCGATCTTGCAACGCGTGTGGCCGCGCCCCACGCCCGCCTCCTGCGCCGGGCCGTGCCGGCCCTTCTGGGCTTCGCGGCCGTCCGCACGCTGGGGCTGGTCGTGCTGACGGCGTGGAGCGCCGCGCGCGGCAAGAGCGCCCACACGCTGCTGACCGCACGCTGGGACTCGCTCTGGTACACGCGGGTCGCCGAGCTGGGCTACGGCTACCAGGTGCGGCTGCCGAACGGGGACGTGCACTCCAACCTGGCGTTCTTCCCGCTGCTGCCGTGGCTGGAGCGGCTGCTGCACGCGGTCACCCCGCTGTCGTACGCGGACGCGGGCCTCGTGGTGAGCCTTGTGGCCTCGCTCGCCGCGGCGGCCGGGATCTTCGCGGTCGCCGACCTTCTCCACGGGCCGCGGGTCGGTGTCTGCGCCGTGCTGCTGTGGGCGGTGCTGCCGGTCGGGATCGTGCAGTCGATGGCGTACAGCGAGTCGCTGTTCACGGCGCTCGCGGCCTGGGCGCTGTACGCGGTGCTGACCGGGCGGTGGGTGAGCGCCGGCGCGTTGGCGGCGCTCGCCGGGCTGACCCGGCCGGTGGGGGCGGCGGTGGTCGCGGCGGTGTGGGCCGCGGCCGTGGTCTCCTTCGGGCGGGACCGAAGCGCGGCGCACACGGACGGCGCGCACCGAACGACACGCGCCCCTTCGGCCTCCGCGGCAGAGCCGCGCCCGCAGCGGCGGCGCCTGCTCGGCATGCTGATCGCTCCGCTGGGGGCCGCCGGCTATGTGCTCTGGGTCGGGCACCGCACCGGCAAGGGGCCGCTCGGATATCTGGACGTTCAGGCCGGATGGCGCAACGGCTTCGACGGCGGCTACGCCTTCGCACGCTTCATGGCCGACAAGTTCACGTCTTTTCCGTCCGCTCTCGCGGGCGTCGGCCTGATCGTCGGGGTGGGCCTGCTGATCTGGCTGTACGTCACCTGTGTGCGCCAGGGACAGCCGGTCGCGGTGCTGGTGTACACGGGTGTCGTCCTCGCACTCGCCCTGTGCGCGTCAAGTTACTTCGGCTCCAAGCCCCGGCTGCTGCTGCCGGCCTTTCCGGTGCTGTTCCCGCTCGCCCGCGCCCTCGCCCGCCTCCGGACGTCCCGATCGGCCCTGGCCGGAGCCGGGTTGGCGGGCGCGGCGGCGGTCTACGGGGCGTTCTGGCTGAACGGCTCAGGTCCGCCGTGATCCACCCGGCCGGCCGATGACGCCGCGGAGAATTCGGTCCCAGGCCGGGGTTAACGCATTCATAAGCGCCATATAAACAACGCCCGGCATGATCAAAGGAATTGCCGGGACGGCCTCACCGGATTGCGGAATCCGTGGAATTCGGACGGCCCTTGAGAGGTTTCCCACATCACATCGTCATCACAAAGCCCCTGTTTCGACCGGGAACACAGCTCACTCGCTGTAACGTCGATTGGGTGCGTACCGAACGGAACCTCACCCGGCGTCTGGACCGGGTGTTCGCCAGGCTGGACCGTGAGCCGGAACGGCCGGCTCACATCGATGTCCCGAGGATGAGCCGGCACCGGGCCGTGCTGTTCTCGGCGACCCTGGCCTTCTACCTGGCGATCGTGTGGGCCGTGGTGACCACCTCCTGGCTGGTCCGGCTCGACTGGCAGGTCATGTTCTTCCGGCCGTACCAGCAGTGGCCGCAGATCCACGCCTTCCTCGACTACTACGTGGTGCTCGGCCAGCGCGGCCCCACCGCCGTGATGGTCGCGGCCTGGCTGGGCTGGCGCTCCTGGCGGCAGCACACCCTCCGCCCGCTGCTGACCCTGGCCACCTCGCTGCTGCTGCTGAACGCCACGGTCGGTGCCGCCAAGCTCGGCATGGGGCGGCTCGGTCCGCACTACGCGACCGTGATCGGCTCGAACGAGATGGGCCTGGGCGGCGATATATTTCCCAGCGGCCACACCGCCAACGCGGTGGTGACCTGGGGCATCCTGGCCTACCTGGCCTCGACCCCGAGAGCGCGCCGATGGCTGTCGGCGGTGTCCGCGGTCACCTCGCTCGGCGTCGGCATGACCACCGTCTACCTCGGTACGCACTGGCTGAGCGACGTGCTCCTGGGCTGGGCCGCGGGCCTGCTGATCCTGCTCGCCCTGCCGTGGTTCGAGCCGCTGATCGCCCTGACGGAGCGGTGGCTGTTCGACCTGCGCGACCGCTGGCGCGCACGCCGCAGCCTCCCGCTGCCCGAACCGGTCGTCCCGGTCACGCCGGTGGTGCTCAAGCCACGCAGCACGCCTGCCGGTCAGCCCGCGCCGGCCCGCGAGCCGGTCGCCTCGACGCGCGCCTCCCGGGGCCTGGTGCACCTGGCCCCCGGTCCGCACACGGCCCGTTCGGAACGCACCCCGGTCACCCCGGCGGGCAGCCGCCGCCCGCCGCACGCCGACCGGGTGCCGCGCGGCACCTCCCAGCCGGCCCGCCCCTGACGGGCGGCTGCCGGCAGGAACGACGGCGGGATCCGGTACGCACCCCGCCCCGTCCCACGGCGAAGGGCACCGCGGCGGTCAGCCCTTCCAGGCGTGGGCCACCCGTCCGTCCCGGACCTCGAAGTTCAGCCGCCCGACCCGGTACTCCATGGTGATGATCGCGTCCGGCGGCAGCGACCGGACCGTCGGCCAGCCGCGCTCCCGGGCGAGCCGCTCGGCGCTCGCCGCGTCGAGGCCGACGTACCCGTCCGGGCTGTCCTGGGGCTCCGCCGGCGGAGTGGGAATCGGTGCCATGCGACCACGCTAGGCCGCATCCCCCGGCGATGGAAGCCGCACCGGCCGGGTAGGACACGCATCCCCCGCGACGGAAGCCGCACCGGCCGGGTAGGAGCCGTATCCGGCTCCCGTCACGCTTCTGTCACAGCTTCACGGCCGCCGCCGGCTCGAACTCCGTCACACGTACGGGGGTTTCCGTACCGCCCGCCGGGGTAATCGAACAGAATTCACGCGTGTCCTCCCGGCCCTTCCCATTACCCGGCGGAAAGGGTTCGCCGGCGATCGGGTCGTACCCCCGCATGCGAATCCCGGAAGAATCCCGTGCGGTCTCGCGGCAACTGACACCGCATAAGAAATTCACCGATTCAGCACAAGACGGCCGCAGGCCCCCTGCCGGGGCAGACGCCCCGCGATCATCACGGCCCCCGCCCGCGCGCACGTGCGCCGCGGACCGGAACGGTACGCGC
>NZ_JBLEBI010000158.1:0-16429 GCF_047340315.1 Streptomyces sp. AF1A | reverse complement strand
CCGGTGAGCTACCCGGCCTACCGCCCGCATCCCGCCGGGCATCCCGCGCCCGGCCACACCGCGCCCGTCACCTACGTCCTGCTCATCGCCGTCCCCGCGATCGTCGCCGTCGCGGCCCTGCGCCCGCGCTGACGCGCCGCCCGCTCACCTTTGGAGGTATCCGTTGTCGGATTGGCTCGTTCTCGTCCTCGCGATGCTGGGCGCCTGCGCCGTGGTGGTCGTGATCACCCTCGTACGGCACAAGCGGGCTCCCGCGGACGAGGACCCCAGCGAGACCCCGGACGTCATCGAGTACATGACGATGTGGATCGGCGTCGTGTACGCCATCGTCCTGGGCCTGGCCATCGCGGGCGTCTGGGAGGCCCGCAGCTCCGCCCAGGACTACGTGCAGTCCGAGGCGCAGGCACTGCACGAGATCTCGGAGCGGGTCCGGGTCTATCCGCCGGACGTGCGGGACCGGATCCGCGGCGATGTCAACGCCTATGTCAGCTATGTCGTGCACACCGAGTGGAGCACGATGTCCCGCGACGCGCGCCTCACCGACCGCGGCACCGCGCTGCTGCAGCAGGTCCGCCAGGACGTCACCGACTACAAGCCGAAGAACGAGTTCGAGGCGCAGGCCTACCAGCCGCTGCTGGACCAGATGACCGCCGCCGACCAGGCACGCAACGCGCGCGCCGACTCCACGGGGGCCACCATGCCGCCGGTGGTGTGGTGGGGGCTGCTCGCCGGGGCGGTGATCACCGTCGGCATGGTGTTCGCGCTGCAGATCCGGCGCACGAAACGCGAGCTGGTCCTGGCCGGACTGTTCTCCGCGACCATCGCCTTCATGCTGTTCCTCATCTGGGACTTCGACGCCCCCTACAGCCGGGGCATCGCGGTCACCGCGGAGCCGTTCCTGAACCTGTTCCCGGCTGTGACGGGATAGCGGAACCGGGCGCCGGCGGGCCTGCGCCCGGTTCCGCGAGGAAAACGGGCGAAGGCCCGCCGGGCGGGAGCTGCGGTCCTCTCGTTCCGCTCCGCCGCCGCAGGGGGCGGTGGCGGGGCCCGCGGTCCTCAGACCCGTCTCTCGCTCCGGCGGCGCAGCAGGTGGAGGCCGCCGCCGGCCAGGGACGCGGCGACCAGGCCCGCGCCGATGGCCATGTCGGCCTTGGTGGCGCCGACGGCCTTGCTGCCGCCGACGCCGCCCTGGACGCCGCCGAGCACGGTGAAGGCCGCCGGACGGGTCAGCGTACGGCCGTCGCAGCGCACGGTGACGTCGTACCGGCCGGGCCGGGCCGCGCGGTCGACGTAGACGACGCCACGCGCACTGTCGTCGCCCAGGGGCGTCAGCGGGACGGCGTTGAAGACGCTCGAGGACATGGTGCCGGCCCGGCAGCCGTCCACGGCCACGAGCATCTGGGACCCGGCGGAGATCACGCCGGGCGTGGTGACGATGTTGCGCAGGTTGCTCGCGCCGGCGGCGCTGCTCCCGGAGGCGCCGAACTGACCGGGGCCGTTGGCACCGTTGGCAGAGCCGGCGGGGTTGGCACCGCCTGCGGGGTTGGCACCGTTGGCGCCATTGGCGGTGTTGGTGGTGGTGGCGCCGTTGGCGGTGTTGGGGACCGGTCGGTCGGCGGCTCCGCGGTCCGTGCCGGTGCGGTCGGTGTCCGTGGTGCTGTAGCCGGGGCCGTTGCCGACGCTGGTCAATCCGCCCGGGCGGCTGCCGTTGGCATGGTCGTCGGTGTTGCCGCCGCGGTTGGCGTCGGCGGTGCCGCTGCTGGTGCCGGCGCGGTCGCCGTGATGGGCGTTGGCATTGGCGTTGTCGCTGCCGTTGCCCGTGCCGTTGGCGCCGCTGTAGCCGGCGACGGCCCCTGTGTTCACGGGGGCGCCTGAGCCGCCCATGTCGTCTGCGGCGGCCACGGGGGCGGCGAGCCCCAGTACGGCGACCGCGGTGCACGCTGCCCCCAGCGCACGTCGGTTACGCATGACTTCCTCCGCGGGAGGCCGCCCGGGTTCCGTACCCGGGCCGATCGGCGAGAAAGCGCCTCCCGATCAAACCCTCGGACGCGCGGAACACGCCCGCATGTCGAGAATGGTCCGTCCAGGTGAGCCGACACACCGCACGACAAGCACACAATCGGATATTTCCGCAGGTCATGGCCCGTCAGAAAATTCCTGGGAATCGCAACTCGGATGGCGCACCCGAAAGGGTGCCCGCCACCCGTTCGCCACTTTCCCCCATCGCCCCTCGCGCGCGCGGGACTTAGCGTTTTCCCATGCGCGAGGGACGGGGCGACGGCCGGATAGAGAGGAGATGGCGAATGTCTGCGTCCGAGCTGTCCGAGCTGTCCGAGCTTGCCGAATGGGAGGATCAACGGAGGAAGCGCGCCCCGTGGGGCGTGATAGCGCTCGTCCTGCTGACCGGTCTGGCGCTCATCCGCAACGGTTCGGGGGAGTTCGACGTGGGTCCGCCGCAGCCGGCCTCGGTCGCGGCCCCGGACAGTCACGCTCCCCAGGACACCGTCACCACCGCGCTCGCCCCGCTGCCGTTCTCCGCCGCCGCGCGGGTGCGGATCCCCGCGATCCACGTGGACGCACCGGTCGTCCCCGTCGGGCTGGACGCGAACGGCTGGGTCGGCGCGCCGCCGCCGGACGACGCCAATCTGGCCGGGTGGTTCACCGGGGCGGTCTCCCCCGGCGAGAACGGCACCGCGGTCATCGTCGGCCATGTCGACAACCAGAAGGGCCCCGCCGTGTTCTACGGTCTCGGGGCCCTGAGGAAGGGAAACCGGATCGACGTCCTGCGCAAGGACGGAAGGACAGCGGTGTTCGAGATCTACGGCGTCGAGGTCTTCGAGAAGAACAGCTTTCCCGGCGACCGGGTGTACGGCTCGAAGGGGGCCCCGGAACTCCGCGTCATCACCTGCGGCGGCGTCTTCTCGAGGCAGACCGGCTATCAGGGAAACGTGGTCGTCTTCGCCCGTCTGGTCGCGGTCTCCTGAACCGGCGGGGCCGGACGGGCGAATTCCTCCGTCACCGTCACAGGCGCCTGGGCGGCACGGTGAGGTGATATCCGGAGTCGAGCAGATAGGGCAGCCATTCGTGGATGGCCTGCACGGTCTGGGAACGGTCGCCCCCGGCGTCGTGCGAGAGCACGACGACACCGGGGGCGGCGCCGCTCTCCACACGGTCGATGATGGTGCTGGTCCCGGGCTCCTCCCAGTCGGTGGTGTCCACCGTCCAGGCCATCGGCTCCATGTCCATTGCGGCCCCCAGTTGGAATGCGGCGCGGTTCCAGGCGCCGTAGGGGGCGCGGAACCACTGCGGGTGCTCGCCGTAGGTCTTCTCGATGATGTCGCTGGTGCGCCCCATCTCGGACTTGATCTCCTTGCGGCTGAGGGTGGTCAGCAGCGGATGCGTCCAGGTGTGGTTGCCCACCACGTGGCCCTCGTCGGCCATCCGGGCCACCAGGCCCTTGTTCTCCACGACGCACTCCCCGCACAAGAAGAACATCGCGCGCACGTCGTACCGGGCCAGGGTGTCGAGGATGTGCGGGGTGTACTCCGGGTTGGGGCCGTCGTCGAACGTCAGCATCATGTGCCTGCCGCGCCCGGAGATCTGCAGGATGGGTTCCGTGCGCACCTTCAGCTTGCGCGGCGCGGCCTTGGGCGGGCCGTCCCCGATGAGCGGCTGGAGCCGGAAGGCGGAGGACTTGAGCGCCTGGCGGGCCTGCGGGCCGGCGACGGGAGCGGGGGCGGCGGCGCGTACGGCTTCCCCGTCGCCGCCAGCCGCTACGAGGCCGGCCGTGCCCGCGGCCCCCAGCGCGGCGGCCCCGGCGAGGAGCATCCGGCGACGCGTGAACAACTGATCCTTCTGCATGACTCATCAGTCGCCCCGCGAGACTCCGGGGCACCACGACGCCACCGGTGCGGCGGCGGGAAATCACCCGGTCGGAGCAACGCCGGGTTTCCGGACGCCGGCGAGTGCCCGGGTCAGCGGCGGCGTACCAGCGGGAACGGCAGCGTCTCACGGATCGTCAGGCCGGTGAGGAACATGACCATCCGGTCGACGCCGATGCCCAGGCCGCCGGTCGGGGGCATCGCGTAGTCGAGGGCCTGCAGGAAGTCCTCGTCCAGCTCCATGGCCTCCGGGTCCCCGCCCGCCGCCCGCAGCGACTGCTCGGTGAGGCGGCGGCGCTGTTCGACGGGGTCGGTCAGTTCGGAGTAGGCGGTGCCGAGTTCGGTGCCGAAGGCGACGAGGTCCCAGCGTTCGGCCAGCCGCGGATCGGTGCGGTGCTGCCGGGTCAGCGGCGAGACGTCGGTCGGGAAGTCCTTGTAGAAGGTGGGCAGTGCGGTGCGTTCCTCGACGAGCCGCTCGTACATCTCCAGCACGACGTCGCCGGGCCCGTCGTCGGCGGTGTACGGCACGCCCGTGCGGTCGCACAGCCGGTGCAGGCGCAGCAGCTCGGTGCCGGGGCCGATCTCCTCCCCCAGCACCTCGGACAGCGCGCCGTACACGGTCCGGACCGGCCACGGCCCCGAGATGTCGTGCTCCTGGCCGTCCCTGCGGGCCACCGGGGCTCCGAAGGCGGCCGTCGCGGCGCCCTGGATCAGCTCGCGGGCGAGGTCGAGCATGACGTCGTAGTCGGCGTGCGCCTGGTAGGCCTCCAGCATGGTGAACTCGGGGTTGTGCTTGTGGGAGACGCCCTCGTTGCGGAAGGTGCGGCCCAGTTCGAAGACCTTCTCCAGGCCGCCGACGCACAGCCGCTTCAGGTACAGCTCCGGGGCGATGCGCAGGTACAGGTCGAGGTCGTAGGCGTTGCTGTGGGTGGTGAAGGGCCGGGCGTTGGCGCCGCCATGGATCTGCTGCAGCATCGGCGTCTCGACCTCGAGGAAGCCGCGGTCCAGCAGGCCCCGGCGCAGGGCCTGTACGGCGGCGGAGCGGGCGCGCAGCACCGCGCGGGCGTCGGGGTTGATGACCAGGTCGAGGTAGCGGCGCCGGACCCTGGTCTCGGGGTCGGCCAGGCCCCGGCGCTTGTCCGGCAGGGGGCGCAGGCACTTGCCGGTGAGCTGCCAGGAGGTGGCGAAGACGGTGGGCTCGCCCTTCTCGCTCAGCCCGGTGCGGCCGGTGACGGTGACGTGGTCGCCGATGTCGGTGTCGGCGGTGAAGCGGCCGAGGGCGGCGCCGGAGCGGTCGCGGGTGAGGGCGATCTGGTGGTCGCCGGACCAGTCGCGCAGGACGGCGAAGACGATGCCGCCGAAGTCGCGGACCAGCATGACGCGTCCGGCCACGGTGACGTCCTCGCCGGGCGGCACGTCGGCGAGGGCGTGGGTGGGGGCTCGGACGCCGACCGGGTAGGGGTCGGTGCCGGTGGCGCGCAGGCGGTCGAGCTTGCGGTGCCGGACGCGGACCTGGTCGGGCAGGCCCTCGTCCGGGGGTGCGGGCCCGGCCTGCTCCACTCCGTCGAGGCCGTGCGCCGTCAGGGACGGCAGTCCCTCGGTCGTGGCGGGCCGCTGCCCGGTCCTCGGGTGCCCCTTTCCCCAGAGTTTGCGCAGGGACGGTACGGACACGAAGCCCTCGGCGATGCCGGAGGCGAGACCGATGCGGGCGAGGGAGGCGGTGTCGCAGTAGCAGATGAAGCGCGGGTACCACTCCGGGTGGTACTTGGCGTTGGAGCGGTACAGGGCCTCCAGCTGCCACCAGCGTGAGAAGAACAGCAGCAGACGGCGCCAGAGCCTGAGGACCGGCCCCGCCCCGATGCGGGCACCCTCCTCGAAGACGGACCGGAAGACGGCGAAGTTCAGCGAGACCCGGTGCACGCCCAGCTTGGGTGCGGCGGCGCACAGTTCCGCGGCCATGAACTCCATCACCCCGTTGGGGGCGGCGCGGTCACGGCGCATCAGGTCCAGGGAGACGCCGTCGCGTCCCCAGGGCACGAAGGAGAGCAGGGCGAGGAGCCGGCCGTCGTCGCCGAGGGCCTCCACCAGCAGGCAGTCCCCGTCGGCGGGGTCGCCGAGCCGGTCCAGGGCCATGGAGAAGCCGCGCTCGGTCTCGGTGTCGCGCCAGGCGTCGGCCTTGTCGACGATCTCCTCCATCTCCCGCTCGCTCAGCGCGCTGTGCCGGCGGATGCGGCAGGTGGCGCCGGTGCGGCGGACCCGGTGCACGGCCTGCCGGGTGACGCGCATGTCCCGGCCGTTCAGGTCGAAGTCGGCGACGTGCACGACGGCCTCGTCGCCGAGCTGCAGGGCGCCGAGGCCGGCCCGGGCGTAGGCGCGGGCGCCGTCCTCGGAGGCGCCCATGACGGCGGGCGCCCAGGCGTGGCGGCGGGCCACGTCCAGCCAGGCGGCGATGGCGTGCGGCCACGCTTCCGGGTCTCCGACGGGGTCCCCGCTGGCCAGGCACACCCCGGCCTCGACGCGGTAGGTGACGGCGGCCTTGCCGCTGGCCGAGAAGACGACGGCCTTGTCGCGGCGGGTGGCGAAGTAGCCGAGGGAGTCCCGCTCGCCGTACGCCCTGAGCAGGGCGCGGATGCGGGCCTCCTCGTCGCCGTGCAGAGCGGCTTCCAGCCGCTGTGAACGGAAGAGCGCGGCGGCGGCGTTCAGCAGGGCGAGCGCGCCGAGCAGGCCGAGCACGAAGGTGACCGTGCGCGGCGGGCGGCCGGCGAAGGAGCCGGCCGAGACCAGCCCGCCGCACACCCGGTCGGCCGCCCAGGCCAGGTGCTCGTTCGCCGGCAGGCTGCCCGGGAACAGCATGACCAGCCCCCAGCCGAGCAGGATCGCCACGGCGAGCCCGCCCAGCAGGACGGCGAGCGCCCGCCACACGGCGCCGCGCCGGGAGGCGGCGTAGAACTCCTCGCGCGCCACGATCAGCAGGAGCAGCAGCAGGCCGCACAGCACCAGGGACGGCAGTGACGCGGCGTACAGGCCGAGGGCCACGCCGAGCGCATCGCTGAGGACGACCAGGCCGAGGTAGACGACGACCAGCCACCAGGCGACCTTCTTGCGCGCTGCGGTGGCGCCGGCCAGCAGGAACAGGAAGACCGCGTAGGCGAGGTTGGCGCTGATGGGGACCAGCACGAGGTCGAGGGCGTGGACGACCGGACGGAGCAGACGGCGCAGCGGTTCGACGAGCGCGAGCAGGGCGCACAGCAGACCGAGCGCGGCGAAGAGGGTCGCGAAGGCCTTCGGCACCCAGCCGAGGCGGACGCCGGCGGGCGGTCGTATCCGGGCCGGGGCGTCCCTCCGCGCGGCGGGCTCCGCGGTGGCAGTCATGGTTCCGACTGTAGGAAGGGGCCGGGCGGCTCGCCCGTCGAGCGCCGAGGTGAATCCGCCGAGGTCCGGGCCTCGGCTGGAACCGCCGATTCCGATAGCCTCGGACTCGTGACGGAACAGCACGAGCAGCGCTCGCACGAATTCGAACGGGGCACGGACGGGCCGAAGGTCATCGTCGTCGGCGTGGACGGTTCGGACTCGTCGCTGCGTGCCGCCGCGTACGCGAGCGGCCTGGCCCGGCGGCAGGGCGCGCTGCTGGCGGTGGTGTACGTGCAGCCGGTGCTCGCCGCCGGGGCCTCGCTCGGGGCGCCGGTGGCGGAGACGACCGACGAGATCGCCGAGGACCTGGTCACCTACATCCGGGAGGCGGCCGAGCGGCTCAAGGGGATGTTCGAGATGCGCTGGGAGTTCCACACCTTCCGCGGGGACCCCTACAACGGTCTGGTGAAGGCGGCCGACGAACTCAAGGCGGACGCGCTGGTGGTGGGCGCCTCGGAGCAGGCCGGCCACCGGATCATCGGCTCGGTGGCGGTCCGGCTGGTGAAGGCGGGGCGGTGGCCGGTCACGGTCGTCCCGTAGGCGGCGACGGCGGCGGTGGCCGCACCGGGCCGCCGAGCGTGTCCGGTGGGCGCCGCGGGCGTGGCGGGACAGCGGCTGCCGCCGGCCGGGCGGTGCCGGCGCGCAGGGCCCGCCCGGACGCGACCGCCGCCGGCTTCCCGGCGGTCGGCGCCTGCTCCGTCGTCCGGCCGGCGGGAAGCGGATGTCCGCACCGGTGGTCCTGGTGGCTCCGGACGCCGATCGGCCCGGCACCCGGCGCGGCTCTTCGGTGCCGCAGAGGGATGGCGGGCTCCTCGCGGACGCCGATCGGCCCGGCACCCGGCGCGGCTCTTCGGTGCCGCAGAGGGATGGCGGGCTCCTGGCGGAGGCCGAGCGGGCCGGCTGCCGTACGGGGCCGGGTCGGGTGTCGGGGATCCGCATCGAATGCGTGGGCCCCCATTCGGCATGCGTGGTGCCTTCCCAGCCGGACCCCGCTGAGCCATCATGATCCGCCTGTCAGCCGTTTGCCGTCGGCGAAGAGGTGAGGCGCATGGCAAGGCTTCGCGCGGGTGAGGGGATTCTGCGTCGCAAACCCATCGAGCACATCGAGGACACGGAGGTCGGCGAGGGCCCCCGGCTGGAGAGATCGCTGGGGCTGTGGCAGCTCACGGCGATCGGCGTGGGCGGCATCATCGGCGCCGGCATCTTCACGCTCGCCGGCACGGTGGCCCACGGCACGGCCGGCCCCGCGGTGCTGGTGTCCTTCCTGATCGCCGGTGTCGCGAGCGCGTGCGCGGCGCTGTCGTACGCCGAGTTCGCGGGGCTGATCCCGAAGGCGGGGTCGGCCTACACCTACGGGTACGCGGTGCTCGGCGAGTTCGCGGGCTGGTTCATCGGCTGGGACCTGCTGCTGGAGTACACGGCGATCGTGGCGGTCGTCGCGATCGGCATCTCCGGCTACTTCGGCTTCCTGGTCGAGGAGATGGGCGCGAACCTGCCGCAGTGGATGCTGGGCGCGCCCGGCACCGGGAGCGGGCACCGGGTGGACCTGTTCGCGGTGGTGCTGTGCCTGCTGATCGCCTGGCTGCTGAACCTGGGCATCCGCAGCGCGGCCCGCTTCGAGACGCTGGTGGTCGCGCTGAAGGTGATCGTGGTCCTGCTGGTGATCGCGGTGGGCGTGTTCCACATCAGCCGCGGCAACTACCACCCCTTCTTCCCCTTCGGCATCGGCGGTACCTTCACGGGTGCGGCGACGGTGTTCTTCGCGGTGTTCGGCTACGACGCCATGTCGACGGCGGCCGAGGAGTCCAAGGACGCGCAGCGGCACATGCCGAAGGCGATCATCTACTCGCTGGCGATCTCCATGGTGCTGTACGTGGCGGCCTGCCTGGTCCTGACGGGCATGCAGAACTACCAGGACATCGACCCGGAGAGCGGCTTCTCCTCGGCGTTCAAGTCGGTGGGCCTGAGCGGGCTCGCGGACGTGATCGCGGTCGGGGCGATCATCGGCATCCTCACGGTGATGTTCACGTTCATGCTGGGCGTGACCCGCGTGTGGTTCTCGATGTCCCGCGACGGCCTGCTGCCCCGGTGGTTCGCCAAGACGCACCCCACGCGGCACGTGCCGACCCGGGTGACCTGGATCGTCGGGGTGGCGTCGGCCGTCATCGCCGGGTTCATCCCCATCGGCGAGGCGGCCGAGCTGACCAACATCGGCATCCTGCTGGCGTTCGTCGTGGTGTGCACGGCGGTGATCGTGCTGCGCTACCGGCAGCCGGACCTGCCGCGCAGGTTCCGCACGCCGTGGATGCCGTTCGTGCCGGCGCTGGGTGTCGTCTTCTCGGTCTGGCTGATCACGTTCCTGCAGTGGCAGACGTGGGTGCGGTTCGCGGTGTGGTTCCTGATCGGGTGCGCGATCTACTTCGGCTACTCCTACCGGCGCTCGGCGCTGGCCGGAACGCCGCCCGCCGAGTGATCACTCCGCCATGACCAGGCCGTCCGCGGCGGCGCCGCGGCTGAGCACCACGTCCCTGATCCGGTCGCGCACCCCGGCCAGGTCGGCGCCGTCGGCGATGGCCCGGTTGACGTCGACGACGCGGCCGGCGTCGACGTCGTACATCTGCGGGACGAACTCGGCCCTCGTGACCTGCCAGCGCCCGCCCGGCCGGGCGGGCGCGGCGAAGGTGAAGCGGCCCAGGGTGGACTGGGTCCGGCGCGGGTCGCGGGTGCCGCGGCCGTCGGCCCTCTCGCCGGCGATCTGGTCGCCCAGGCCGTAGACCACCCAGGTGCCGTTGACCTTCTCGTACGGCTGCGGGACGTGGGCGTGGGTGCCGAGGATCAGGTCGATGTCGGGGCGGCCGCCGGTGGTGGCGGCGGTCAGCCGCCGGGCCAGGTCGAGCTGTGCCGGGTCGGGGGCGTCCTGTCCCTCGGTGCCCCAGTGCACGGAGACCACGACCACGTCGGCGCCGGACCGCCGGGCGGCGCGGGCGTCACCGATCACGCGCTTCGGGTCGATCAGGCTCACCGCCCACGGCTGTCCGGCCGGCAGCGGGTGGCCGCCGGTGCCGAACGTGTACGACAGGTGCGCGATCCTGGCCGGCCCGGCCTGGTAGACCGTCAGGTAGCGGGCCTCGTCCTCGGTGCGGGCGGTCCCGGCGTGCCGCAGGCCCGCCTCGTCCATGGCGTCGAGGGTGAGCCGGATGCCCGGGGCGCCGTCGTCCAGGGCATGGTCGGAGGCGGTGGCGCAGCCGTCGTAGCCGGTCGCGACGAGGTCCTGGGCGATCTGCGGCGGGACGTGGGCGGAGGAGGAGGCGCGCCGGCCGACGACGGTGGCGTAGACGGCGTCCAGGTGACACAGTGCCAGGTCGGCGCCGCGCACGGCGGGACCGGCCCCCGACAGCATGGGCCGGAAGTCGTAGCCGATGCCCGCGGCGTCGTAGGAGGCACGGTCGACGACGGAGTCCTGCGGCACGATGCTGCCCGTGGCCACGAGGGTGAAGCCGCGGGCGGGGGTGGCTCCGGGCGCCGGTGCCACGTTCCGGGAGGAGTGCTGGCGTTCGAGGTTGGCGCAGGCGGCCGCGGTCGCGAGGACAGCGGTCAGCACCAGGGCCACCTGGCGTCTGCGTCCGATCATCGGTTCACCCCACGATCTTCGGCTGTACGGACGTGACGTTCACCGACCTTGCCGCCACAGGCATACGGGTATAAAGGCGACTCTCCGTATGAACGGCGCCAGTACTCTCATCGAGCCGTCCGTCAGTGCCCCGAAGCGCGTGCCCGACCGTTCGCCGACGCGATCGACCGTCCGTCGCAACGCCGTGCGCGCGCCCTGTCCCCCGGCCGCCCCCCTGCGCTGCCATACGGCCATGACGGCCGGAACCTCACTGATCCACGGGACGACACCGCCGACCCACGGGACGACGACCGCCGAGCACGAGCTGGCCGCGCTGCAGCGGGAGCACGGCGGCCCCCTCTTCGCCCTGCTGCTGCGGCTGTGCGACGGGGACCGGCAGCGCGCCGAGGACCTCGTCCAGGAAACCCTGCTGCGCGCCTGGCAGCACCCCGAGGCGCTGCACGCCGCCGACTTCGACTCGGTACGGCCCTGGCTGCTGACCGTCGCCCGGCGGCTCGCGATCGACGCGCGGCGGGCCCGGCGGGCGCGGCCCCGCGAGGTCGGGGACGTCGTCCCGGAGAACGCGCGGATCACCGCCGACCACGCCGAGCGGGCCGCCGCGATGCTGGACGTCCGGGAGGCTGTGAAGACACTCACGCCGGAACACCGTGACGTGCTGGTACTCGTGTACTTCCTCGGTGCCAGTGTGGCGGAAGCGGCGAAAACCCTCGGCGTCCCACCCGGTACCGTGAAGTCCCGCGCGTACTACGCGCTGCGCGCGCTGCGCCGGGTCCTGCCCGGTTACGCGGCCGACCTGCGCTGAAACCGCCTCCAGGGCAAAGCCTTTGCAAAGCGCCTTGCTGCGGCCCCCGTCGGGGCAATGGGCTGTCCTCATCCGCTTTCCGGGCGGGTGGCGGATCCCGGGGATCGGGCGACGCGCACGCACCGGAGGAAGGGCAGGAAGGGATGCTGCACAGAGGTCACGAGAGCACGGACGGCACCGGTGGCGGTGAACTGGCCGTCCCGATGGCCTGGTTGTACGCCGAGTACATCGCCGACGAGCTGCTGCGCACCGGCGATCTGATGCCGCCGACGTCCTTCGAGTTCCGGGCCGGCCGCGACGCGCTGGCGCTGACCGTGTTCCTGTCCGACACCGACGGGGAGCTCTCCGGCATCCGGGTGATCTCCCAGCTGGAGAACTGGCTGTCGCTGACCGCCTACGACCAGCCGTGGCGGGACTGGGTGCGCGAGCGCATGGCCGAGCTGACCGACCGGGCGGCCGGATCCGGCACCCCCTCGCCCGACCTGGCGCTGGCGGCGGAGGCCTGGCGCTGGCTGGAGGAGACCGAGCTGCTGGCGCCCGACCTGGACGCGGTGCCGGGCGGCGGTGCGCTGGCCGGCGAGGACGACGGGCCGAAGGTGTGGACCCCGGCCTGGCGGCTCGGGCTGCCCCTGGGGCATCTGGCCATTCACCTGTTCTGAGCTGCCGGGCCCCGGGGCCCGGATTTTTTCCGGAAACCGACCAATCCACGGGCCGGGCGGCTCCGAATCTCTTGGTCGCGATTCTGTGCGGTGCTTGAGTGATTCGGCTGTCGGCTGCGTACGGGTGGGAGCAAGGAGTAACCCCACCCACACCCATCGGCACGAGGATTCGGCATGAGGTCCCTGGAAAGGCATCGCGACGTCGGCGCATACGCGCTCGGCGTGCTGGACGAGGCGGAGGCCTTCCGCTTCGAGGACCACCTCATGGAGTGCCCCCGGTGCGCGGCACAGGTCACCGAATTCGGCCCGGCCACACGGCAGTTGATGCTGTACCGGCGGGCCACGCCGCGCTTTGTGCACCCCATGGCGCAGCCCGGTCCCCGGCTTCTCGACCGGCTGCTCGGCGAGCTCGCGGTGCGCCGCCGGGCCCACCGCCGCCGCCTCCTGTACGGGCTGGCCGCCTCCGTGGTGCTGGCCGTGGCCGGGTCGGGGATCGTGGCGTTCGCCCGACACGGCGACACCGCCGGCGGGGTCGTCACGGCGACCGATCCGCGGACCGGGGTGTGGGCCGAGGTCAGGGCCGAGGACGGCGACGAGGGCAGCCAACTGCGACTGCGGGTCAAGGACGGCACCGGCCCGCACACCTGCCGCCTGGTGGTCGTGGGCCGCGACGGCTCCGAACAGGTCGCGGGCACCTGGCTCGACTCGGGTCACGGCACCGGCATGTTCACCGGGCTCGCGGCCTCCACGATGCACCTGGACGAGATCGCCCGCTACGAGGTGCGCACCCAGGACGGGCAGCCCCTGGTGACGCTGAGGGCGTCGTAGGCGGTCACCTCGGCGGTCACTTCAGGAGCCGGGAGAGCCTGCGGTCGGCAAGGGGCTTGCCGCCCGTCTGGCAGGTGGGGCAGTACTGGAGCGAGGAGTCGCTGAAGGAGACCTCACGGATGGTGTCGCCGCACACCGGGCAGGGCTCGCCGGTGCGGCCGTGCACGCGCAGGCCGCTCTTCTTCTCCGCCTTCAGCCGTCCGGCGGCCAGCCCCCGGGAACGCTCGACCGCCTCGGTGAGGGTGGTGCGCAGCGCCTCGTACAACTGGTGGGTCTCCTCCGGGGTCAGGGACGCGGCCAATTTGAACGGGGACATCTTCGCCGCGTGCAGGATCTCGTCGCTGTAGGCGTTGCCGATGCCGGCGATCAGGGACTGGTCCCGCAGGGCTCCCTTGAGCCGGCGTCTCTCGTCCTTCAGGAGGGCGGCGAAGCGTGCCTCGTCGAAGCCGGGGGCCAGCGGGTCCGGGCCGAGGCGGGCGATGCCCGGCACCTGGAGCGGATCGCGGACCACGTACACCGCGAGGCGCTTCTGGGTGCCGGCCTCGGTGAGGTCGAAGCCCTCGCCCGTCTCCAGCGCCACCCGCAGGGCGAGCGGCCCCTTGCCGGGCTTCGGCGGGCCGTCCGGCAGCCGGTCCCTCCACTGGAGCCAGCCGGCGCGGGCCAGATGGACGACCAGGTGCAGGCCGCTGTCCGCGGCGAGGTCGAGGAACTTGCCGTGCCGGTGCACCGCGGTCACCCGGGCGCCCTCGAAGGCGGTGACGGGCGGGTCGTACGTCTTCAGGACGCTGACGGCGACCGGCAGCATCCGCACCACCCGGCGGCCGGCCAGGTGCTCGGTGAGGAAGTCCGTCAGCGCTTGAACCTCGGGCAGTTCCGGCATACGTCCAGAGTGCCATCCGGCACCGACAACGCCCCCGGCTCACCCGTCGCCCGCGGTCGGCCGGAACTCGCACCACACCGCCTTGCCGCCGCCGCGCGCCTCCACGCCCCAGCCGTCGGCGAGCACCTCCACCAGGAGCAGCCCGCGGCCGGAGACATCGTTCTCCCCCGCTTCGCGGCGGCGCGGGAGGGCGCTGGAGGAGTCCTCCACCTCGATGCGGAACCTGACGTCCCCGGCGTCGAGGGCCCGCAGGGTGACGATCGCGGCGCCCTCGGTGTGCATCAGGGCGTTCGTGATCAGCTCGTCGGCGGCCAGTTCGATCTCGTCGGCGCGGTCGCCGGCGCCCCAGGAGCGGACCGCGGACCGGATCATGTGCCGGGCCTGGACGAGGGCCTCCGGGTCGCCGGGCGCCACGTGCTGCTGCAGCCGGCTGCCGGGCCGCGCCGTCTCCGGCTCGCGGCGGCGCAGCAGAAGGAAGGCCACGTCGTCGTCCCCGCCGCGCTCCTCGGCCAGCTGGATCAGCCGGTCGGCGAGGGCGTGCACGTCGTGGGGACCCTCGCAGACGTGGGCGACCAGGCTGCGAAGGCCGTCGTCGAGGTCCGTGCCGGGCCGCTCGATGAGCCCGTCGGTGCACAGCAGCAGGGCGTGGCCGGGGTCGAGTTCGACGGTGGAGACGGGGTAGTCGAGACGGCCGAACTCGGCGGACAGCCCGAGCGGCAGCCCGCCCTCGACAGGGACGCGGCGGCAGCCGCCCTCGGTGTTCCGGATCAGCGGGTCGATGTGACCGGCGCGGACCACCTGCACGACCCCGGTCGCCAGGTCGGCCTCGGCGTACAGGCAGGTGGCGAAGCGGTCGGTGTCGAGTTCGTGCAGGAAGACGGAGGCGCGGGCCATCACGGTGGCCGGGGTGTGCCCCTCGGCGGCGTAGGCGCGCAGCACGATGCGCAGCTGGCCCATCACGGCCGCCGCGTGCGTGTCGTGGCCCTGGACGTCGCCGATGACCGCGCCGACCCGGCCTCCCCCGGAGGCGGTGCCCCCGGGCAGCGGGATGAGGTCGTACCAGTCGCCGCCGATGTCCCGGCCCAGGGCGGCCGACCGGTAGCGGACGGCGATGTCGGCACCGGGCACGCTGGGGATGGTGCGGGGCAGCATGGCCTGCTGCAGCCCCTGGGCGAGGTCCTTCTCCTGCTCGTAGAGCATGGCGCGCTGCAGGCTCTGCGCGATGCTGCTGCCGAGGGCCACCAGGACCGCGCGCTCCTCGGCGGAGAAGCCCCGCCGGTCGCTGTAGAGCAGGCCCATCGCGCCGATCGGGCGGGCCTGCGCGATCAGCGGGAGGTAGGCGGCGGAGGTGATGTGCAGGTCGGTCAGGTGCGGCCAGAGGATCGGATAGCCCGCGGCGAACTCCTCCGGCGACTCGATGAAGCGCGGGCTGAGCGTGCGGACGACCTCGCTCATCGGGTACGGCTCGTCCGTCCGGGTGAGCCGGGTGCCCGGCACGGAGGCGTCGGCGGGGCCCTCGGCGACGAGCCGGATCCGACCGGCCTCGACCAGGCCCATCACCAGGCTGGCCGCGCCGAGGTGACGGATGCCGTGGGTGCTCTTGAGGGCGTCGATGACGTCCCGGACGCTGCGGGCGTGCGCGAGTGCGGCCGAGACGACCTGGACGACGTTGGTCTGCTGGCGCAGGGCCTCGTCCTGGGCGGCCCGCAGGCTCCGCGCCCCGCTCTCGGCGAGTTCCTCCGTGGCGTCGCGGACGATGCCGACGACCCGGCGGGGACGGCCGGTCCCGTCGCGGCGGATGTAGCCCTGCGTGTGCGTCCAGCGCGAGGTGCCGTCCCGGCAGCGGATGCGGAAGTAGGCACCGTAGTTCTCGTGCCCGTTCTTGATGGCCCGGGACACGACCGCGTCCAGCCGGGCCGCCTCCGGCTCCGGCACCCGGACGGCCAGGGACTCGGGGTGGTCGTCGTACTCCTCGGGCCGCAGGTCGAACACCTCGTGCGCCTGCGCGTCCATGTGGAACAGACCCGTGTCCAGGTCCCAGTCGAAGGTGCCCATGCGGTTGAGCGCCAGGATCGGGTCCGGATGGGCGGGCCAGTCCCCCGGGAGTGACAGGGCACTCGCACCCCGGTCAGCCATGGGGCCACCTTGCCAGGATTCGCCGGATTCTTCGACCCCGGCCGGGGACAGGCTCACGGCCCGCGCTCAGCCGTCGCCGACGCCGGCAGGGCCGTCGAAGTCGTCCAGGGAGGCGTACGGGTTCACCGGGACGGCCGTACTGGGGATCGCGGTGCTCTGCCGCGCGGAGCCCGTCGTGCCGTTCGCGGGTGCGGCGCCGTG
>NZ_JBLEBI010000157.1:0-16448 GCF_047340315.1 Streptomyces sp. AF1A | reverse complement strand
CGACGGGCCGAGGCCGAGGGCGTGCCGGACACGGACAAGGCACGGCAGTCCGCGGCGGAGCGCGGGGCTGCGGAACCGGACGCGGCACGACAGACGGTGGCCAGGCGCCTGCAGAGCGCGAGGGCGGATACGACACGGCGGTTCGGCGCCCGGGGCCGGCACGGGGCGGAGGCGGACGCGGTGTGGCAGGCCGATGCCGGGGCCCGGGAGGCGCGGGAATTGGCCGAGCGGGATGTGCGGGTGCGCGGGAATCCCTACCCCGGGCCGGACGGGGACGCGGCCGGGGTGGCCGGTGCGGTTCTCGGCGGCATCCTCCTGGGCGACGACCCGGACGGCGGTCCACCGGCAAGCTTCGGCGGCCCGCAGACGCGGGCCCGCAGACGCAGCCCGACTCCATGACAGCCGGACGAACCGGGCACAGCCCCATCCCGCCCGCCGTGAACGGGCGGGAGGGACGGACACAGCCCCATCCGAACCGCCATGAACGGGCCGTCTCAGAACAGGCTCAGCAGCGCCTCCGCCGGGTCCGTGAGGTTGGACTCCCCGCCGGGCAGCGGCAGCTCGAACCACACCGTCTTGCCGCGCGGCGTCCGCCGCGAACCCCACGCCGCGCTCAGCAACCCGACCAGCTGCAGCCCGCGGCCCCCCTCGTCCGTGTCCCGCGCCCGCCGGCGCCGCGGCTGCACCAACCCGGAGTCCCACACCTCGCACACCAGCGTCCGGTCCAGCAGCAGGCGCAGCCTGATCTCCCCCTCGCCGTACCGCAGCGCGTTCGTCACCAGCTCGCTGACGAGCAACTCCGCGGTGTCGACGAGCGGTTCCAGATCCCAGCTGAGCAACTGCCCACGGGCGTACTCCCGGGCCCGCCCCACACTGCGCGGCTCCCGCGGCAGCGTCCAGTCGCCGACGGACTCGGCGGGCAGCCCCTGCACCCGGGCCATCAGCAGCGCGATGTCGTCCTCGCCGTGGTGGGTGTCGAGGGTGTTGAGGACGTGGTCGCAGACGTCCTCCAGCGGCTGGGCCGGATCGGTGAGCGCCCCGACGAAGGCCTGCAGCCCCTCGTCCAGCGGATGGTCGCGCGATTCGACCAGGCCGTCCGTGTACAGCGCGAGCAGCGCGCCCTCGGGGAGTTCGACCTCCACCTCCTCGAAGGGCTCGCCGCCGACCCCGAGCGGCATGCCCGGCGGCACGTCCAGCATCAGCGCGGCCTCGCCGGGCTCGACCAGGACGGGCGGCAGATGGCCGGCGTTGGCGAATGTGCAGCGCCGGGTCACCGAGTCGTACACCGCGTACACGCACGTCGCGAGGTACACCTCGGACAGGTCGGCGTCCCGCGGCTGACGCGCCGTACGGGTGGCCTGCTGGACCCCGCCCGGCGTGCCGAGGCCCCGCGCGATCTCGTCCAGCGCGGACAGCACCTCGGCCGGTTCCAGGTCGAGCAGCGCCAACGTTCGTACGGCCGTACGGAGTTCACCCATGGCCACCGCGGCCCGCAGTCCGCGCCCCATCACGTCGCCGACGACCAGCGCCGTGCGATGCCCGGGGAGTTCGATGACGTCGAACCAGTCGCCGCCGACCTCGGTGGCCGCGTTCCCCGGCAGATAGCGGCAGGCGATGTCCAGCCCGGACGCCTCCGGGTCGCCGGGCGGGAGCAGGGACCGTTGCAGTATCAACGCCCGCTCGTGCTCCCGGCGGTACAGGCGCGCGTTGTCGATGCACACCGCGGCGCGCGCGGCCAGTTCCACCGCGAGCTCCCGGTCCCGCTCGCCGAACGGCTCGCTGCCCTTGGTCCGCGCGAACTGCGCGAGGCCGACGACCGTGTCGTGCGCGACCATCGGCACGGCCAGCGTGGACTGCACCAGGCCGCCCTCCTCGGCGGGCACGTGCTGCGGGCGGGCGGTGCGCAGGGCGTCCGCGCAGGGCGAGTTGAAGGGGAAGTGGTGGACGGCGCCGACCGCGACGGGTTCGCCGGAGCCGCCGAAGGGCGCGTCGGAGACGGCGCTGGCGAAGGCGACGCGGCGCAGTTCGGCGCTTCCGTCGGCGAGGCCGGGCGGGGCCTCGTCGCCGGCCAGCAGCCCCTGGTAGAGGTCGACGGTCGCGAGGTCGCAGAAGCCGGGGACGACGACGTCCAGGAGTTCGCGGGCCGTGGTCTCCAGGTCGAGCGAGTTGCCGATGCGGGCGCCCGCCTCGTTGAGCAGGGCGAGGTTGCGCCGGGCGGCGGCGGCCTCCCGGGCGGCGGCGCGGCGGGCGGTGATGTCGGTGCCGAGCCAGGCGATGCCGATCGGCCGGCCGCTGCCGCTGTGCACGCGGTAGAGGTTGACGGACCAGTGCCGGCGTTCCTCGGAGCCCGGCACGAAGCCCGTCACGTGCATGTCGGTGATGGACTCGCCGCTCTCCAGGACCCGCCGCAGGGTGGCCGAAACCCGCTCGGCCTCACCGCGCATGAGGTAGTCGTGAACTCCCTTGCCCCGGTGGTCGTCCGGGGTTCCGCCGAAGATGGAGGCGAATCTCTCGTTGGCGCGGCGGACCTTGAGGTCGGTGTCGATCAGGAGGAAACCGAACGGGGATTGACCGAAAATCGCTTGCGAGGCGGCGAGGTCCGTCTCGATCCTGCGCAGGGTGCGGACGTCCACGACGATGCACACGGCGGCCTTGTCGCCCTCCGCGGTCCGCGTGGGCATCACATAGACCTCGGCCAGGGCCTCCTCGCCACGCCCGCCGTCCACCGTGTCCGGCATCCGGAAGGGCACCACCCCGGTCCACTCGCGCCCGTCGAGGATTTCGGCCATCTTGCGCTGGCCGCGCTCGCGCAGGTCGGGGTCGACGAACGCCTCTATGGGGTCCATGCCGACGGCGCGTGCGGCGGGGATGCCGAAGAGTTGCTCGGCGCGCAGGCTCCACTGGTCGACCAGGCCGTCCGGCCCGATGGAGAAGGACGCCACCTTGATGTAGTCGTACATCGAGCCGGGCGGGCTGCTCTGCCACATGGCGTCCCCGGGTGCCGCCACACCCTCCGCGGTCCGGCTCCTCGCGCCGTCCGAAGAGCCCTCCGACTCCGTGGCCCTCGCTGGTATCTCGCTCACGCGAACCGTCCCCTCCAGCTCACCGCGTCCGGCACCGGTCACCGGGGGCGGCTGCCCGCAGTATCCAGCACTACGGCGCCGCACGACACGGTGTTCACGATCACAGCTCGGTCCAGGTGTTTTTCGGACCGGTCCGTGAGAACACTTCCAGTCTTCTAACCAGGGAACACGTCGCCCAACCACCCGTTGCGGACCTCGCCGCGGGCGCGCGCCGCACGGTGGACGGCGCATCGGTGGATGTACACCCCATGCGAGGGCTCCCCCGGGCGCTCCCCTCAGCCCGGTACCGCGAGTTCGAACCAGACTGTCTTTCCGTTCGCGCCGGGCCGGGTGCCCCAGCGGCGCGAGGAGCCGGCGAGCAGTTGGAGGCCGCGCCCGCTCTCGTCCTCGGGGTCGGCGACGCGCTTGCGCGGCATGTCCGGGAGCGGGTCGGAGACCTCCACCCGCAGGGCGCTGTCGAGCTCGGAGGGCCTGAGCAGCCGTACGCCGATCGGTCCGGTGGCGTGCCGCAGCGAGTTGGTGACGAGTTCACTGACGAGCAGCGCGGCGAGGTCGGCGACGCAGCCGAGGTCCCAGCGGCGCAACTTGCCGCGGACCGCGTCCCGGGCGGTGCGCACCGCATCGGGTTCCGCGGGAAAGGTCCACTCGGCGCAGTCGCCTTCGGTGTCGATCACACCGATCACATCCCAGGCCAGCGAGCCCACCCATGTCCGGTTTCATGGGGTTAGTGGGGTTAATGGGCACATACCCGATATCCGGTGGCCAGTACCGTCCGGCCCGGCGCGCTGTGCCACGAACGGCGTACGAGGAGGTACCGCCGCCACCGACGCCGCGATGAGCCCACGGCGCCGCTGCCGCGCCGGATGCGGGCGCCGCCGCGGCCGACGCCACGCGGCACGGATGCGGGGATGCGGGCGGCGCCGGCAGGCGTCACGTGGCGCCGGATGCGGGAAGAGGAGGAGTGGGAGGCGCCGACGCCGCGGCCTGATGCGGGGAGGCTCAGGGGGCGCCGACGCCGGTCCCGACGCGGGCGAATCAGGTGCAGTCTGCTCCCGGCACGGTCGCAGGGCTCAGCGGGCGTCGCCGGCCAGGCGTGCCGCGACCTCCCGCACCGCCGGAACGTCCTGGTCGAGCCAGGACACGTCCCAGAGGTCGGCCGGGGTGAGCCAGCGCAGTTCGTCGTGGTCCTGGAGGGGCCGGGGCGCGGGTGAGCCGGGCCGCAGCCGGGCGGTCCAGACGTGCAGGACGTACGGCTCCCTCAGCGGCCACTGCCCGGGGACGCGCTCGACGGCCTCCGCGTCGACGCCGAGCTCCTCGCGAAGTTCGCGCGCCAGGGCGTCGTCCGGCCGCTCCCCCGTCTCGACCTTGCCGCCGGGCAGTTCCCAACGTCCGGCCAGTTCGGCCGGCGCGCTGCGGCGCGCGGCGAGCAGGCGGCCGCCGTCGAGCAGGGCGGCCCCCACCACGATCCGTTCCGTCATGGGCGTCATGGGCGTCATGGGGCGGAGCCTACGGGATTGTGTGGCAGGTCAGTTGCGGGTGCCGTCCCCGTTCTGCCCGATGCGCTCGACCCAGTACAGCTGTTTGTGGCCGCGAGCGTCGAGGCTGTCGGCGATCTTCTGGGCCTCGGCCCGCGTCGCGTACCGTCCCACGCGGTAGCGATTGCCGTTGTCGTCCTGCCGTATCACGATCCAGGGCAGCGAGACCGTGCCCTCACTCATGGCCCCCACCACCCCCGTCGCCCGGTCTGGCATCGCCCCACCCTCCCCCAGGATCGACGGCGCTCACGCGGGGGGACCACCGTGCCGTCCCGGGCCCCCGCCGAGCCCCGCTCAAGGAAACCGCAATCCGCATATGCCCGAGCGTACGCCCAACCTTCACGGAGCGAATACGCCTTTTCACAAAGAGGTACGCAACCAGCCAGAACGTCGGGGGCGCACGAGGCCGAATGCGCCCCCAAAAGCGCTGCGGCCTCGTGTTGGAGGCATCTCAGAGGGGCACGGGATCACCTGGTGAAACGGCCGGATTCCGGCGGCCGGTCGGGGCGCGGCCGCGAGGGCGCCCGCGCGGATTCCGCCCGCCCGGCGGACAGGGTGTGCGCTGCCTCACGCGGCCGGCGCACACCGCGGCCGCCGTCACTTCACGGGCAGGTGGTACGCCACCCGGTACCGGTCGGCGGGGATCACGACGTCGGCGGTCTCCACCGGGCGACCCGAGGCGTAGTAGGTGCGCTGGACGACCAGGACCACATGGCCGGGAACGCCGCCGAGCAGGTGCAACTCCTCGGCCAGGCCCGGCCGGGCGCCGACCTCCTCGGTGACGTTGTCCACGATGACGTCGATGGCCCGCATGCGCTCGACCACGCCCATGCCGCCGAGCGGCCCCTCCTCGGGCAGCATCACCGGGGTGCGGCCGGTGAGGGCGAGGGGCTCCCAGGAGGTGGAGAGCATCATCGGCTCCCCGGCCTCGCGGAACAGGTACTTGGTGCGCATGACCCGGTCGCCGGCCTCGATCCCGAGCCGCTCGGCGATGGCCGCGCCGGCCTCGGCCTGCTCGCTGCTGGACTCCCAGGTGCCCCGCACCGCGGCGTCGGCCTGCTCCTGGCGGAACGGGGTGGCGCCGCTGGACGGGCGGTAACCGGAGCGGGACACCCGCCGGGGCACGGGCCGCTCGCGCACGTACGTCCCCGAGCCGGAGCGGCCCTCGACCAGCCCCTCGGCCATCAGTACCTTGCGGGCCTCCAGCGCGACCGTGTCCGAGACGCCGTACTCCTCGCGGATGCGGGCCTGGGAGGGGAGCCGGGTGTGGGGCGGCAGTGAACCGTCGACGATCTTCTTGCGGAGATCACCCGCGACACGCAGGTACGCCGGCTGCTCACCGAAAGTCACTGGCCGCTCCCATCAGGTTGTACAGACAGCAACAGCCTGGCAACCGTGGGTTGTCCCGTGCAAGTAAGGGCCAGAGAATCACTCGATGTGATGACATGCGGCCCGCGGGGGCTTTGCCCAGGGAGTTTCTGCCCTCTATAGGGGGTCTCGCACACCTCCGAGGTGGCCGGTGCCGATCGGGGACGACAGGCGGCACCGGTACGGTGCTCAGGGAGCCGGTTTCTGAACTGGCGTACGAACGGGGGGTGCTACGAGGGTGGGGAACCGGGTGGGCGACACGGTCGTCCGTGCGGTGAACGGGCTCACCGCGAGGTGGGCGGCGGCGACCGCACAGGGCGGCACGGTCTTCTCGGCAGCCGGGGTGTGGCCGCTGCTGGCCTTCCTGGCCGACGGCGCGGCGGGCCCGGCGCGGGCCGAGCTGGCCGCCGCGCTCGGTGTGCCGGCCGAGCACGCGGCCGCCGCCGCGCGGGAGTTGCCGGCGGGGCTGCAATCGGTGTCCGGCCTGGACGCGGCGCTCGGCCTGTGGACGCACCACAGGCTGCCCTTGCGGGAGGAGTGGCGGTCCGGGCTGCCGACCGGCACGCACGCGGTGTTCGGGGACGACCTCGTCACCGCGCAGGAACGGCTGGACGCCTGGACGGCCGAGCGGACCGGCGGTCTTGTCGAGCGCATGCCGGTGACGCTGACCCGGGAGACGCGGATGGTGCTGGCCGCCGCGCTCGCCCTGCGCACCACCTGGCGGCAGCCCTTCACGGAGCTGCCGCTCAGTCCGGACGCCGGACCGTGGCGCGGCCGTACCCTGCGCGGCCTGCACCGGCGCGGCGTACGGCCGGACCGGGTGGGCGTGACGGGCACCCCGGACGGCTTCGTCACGGCCCTGACGGTGCCCGGCGACAACGGGATCGACGTCCATCTCCTGCTCGGTGAGGAGCGGTTGACGCCCGGGCAGGTCCTGGCGGCCGGGGTGGGCGTCGTGGAGCGCACGCTCGCGCTCACGCCGGGCGGTGCGCTGCCGCACGGGCACGTCGGTCCGGGCCTGCACGTGGAGCAGCAGCCGGCCGTCGCCCCGGAGCCGACGGCGCTCGACGTGCGGACCGTGGCGTACGAGGTGCGCGCCGACCACGACCTGCTCGCCCTGCCGCACCTGTTCGGCCTCACGGCGGCGACGGACCCGCGTTTCGGTCACTTCCCCGGCGTGAGCGACCATCCCCTGGCCGTCGGCGAGGCACGCCAGTCGGCCGTGGCCCGGTTCGGCGCCCTCGGCTTCCGCGCGGGGGCGGTGACGGCGGTCCCGGAGACCTACGGCAGCGCCCCGCCCCGGTACCGCTACGAGACCACGGTGGTCCGCGTCGCCTTCGACCGCCCCTTCGGCTTCCTCGCCGTCGACCGCGAGTCCCGCCTGGCGCTCATGGCGGGCTGGGTGACGGAGCCGGCGCCGTACCCGATGCCGGGTTACGCGTAGTCGTACCGCCCCGGGCCCCTGATCCAGGGCACGCGCTACGGCCCGCACGCGGACGGACGGGGAGTCGTACCGCCGCCAGGACCCTGACACAAGGCACCCAGTGCGGCCGGCGCGGGGGTTGCCGCGCCCTGGGTCACCCCTGCCCCGCGGCGCTCTTCCCGCCCTGCACCAGCGCGCGTTGCCCGTTCAGCCTCAGTCCCGCCTGGGCCAGCTCCGCGCGGCCTCGGTCGGCGAGGCGGTCGGCGCCGCAGCGGTCGGCCAGTTCGATGCCCTTGAACAGCAGCTCGGCCACCCTGCCGGTGCGGCCACCGCCTCTGAGCGCGGCGCCGAGGTCGATCAGCGCCTCCGCGTACGCGTGCTGGTTCGGGGACCGGCTCAGTACCTCCACGGCGCGCTCCCGCAGCGGCAGGACGTCCTCGGCGTCGGCCACCGCCGCGCCGAAGCCCAGCGCCTCACCGATGGCGGTCGGCGTGCCGAACTGCTCCGCCCGGCCCAGCATCTGGGCCGCCAGGGCCCGGGCGCGCCCGGGGTCCTCGTCGGCGACGGCGACGGCGAGATGCCCGGCCCAGGGGCACCAGGTGGGGTTGAGGATGCCCTTGGCCTCCAACCGCTTGCCGGCGGCGGCGAGTTGGTCGGCGGCCTCCCGGCGGCGGCCCTGGGCGAGCAGCAGCCGCCCGTAGACCGTCTGGGTGTCGGGGAAGACCACCGCGTTCGGATACGGGGGCGCGAAGTCGTACGTCTCCGCGACGCGAAGCGCCTCCTCGACGCGGCCCCGGGAGAGCAGGACGTCCAGCAGCAGCCCGACCGCATACCACTGGGCCGGGACCCGGGGCCCCACCCGCTCGGCCAGGCGCACCCCCTCACGCGCGCAGTCCTCCGCCTTGCCGAGCATCCCGCGCCGGAACCAGACCAGGCCGAGGAGGGTGAAGCCGAAGGAGAGGTGGGCGCCGCCCCAGCCGACCCGCTCGCACTCGGCGATGGCCGAGCTGAACAGTTCCTCGGCGCGGTCGCACTCGTCGGCGTACATGTAGCTGAGCGCGGCCATGCTCGGCAGTTCGAAGCCCCAGTCCGGGTCGGTGTAGCTCAGTCCGAGGGAGCGCGCGGCGACGGCGAGCATGCCCGTGGCCGGCTCCCCGCGCAGCATCGCGTCCCAGGTGCGCAGGCACAGCAGCGCCCGCTCCTCGATGTCCTTCCCGGGCAGGCGCTCGGCAAGCCGCGCGAGCCGCCGGGAGCGCACGGAAGCCTGCGCCTCGTGCGCGTCGAAGACCAGCCACAGATAGTGCGCCGCCTGCAGGCGCAGCCGGGGCCGCGAGGACTCCGCCCGGGCGACCTCGGCGCCGACGACCTCGGCCGCCTTCGCGAGCTGGTCGTTGTGGGCGAACGCCTGGGCCAGCCGGAAGGTGATGTCCTCCCGCAGCGCGGGGTCCAGGATGGGCTCCACCAGGGCCGCGGTGAGGTGGTTGACGGTGGTGGCCGGGGCGGTGAGCAGGGCGGAGCAGCCCAGTTCGTGGAGCACGCCCGCACGGTCCTCGGGCGCCGGCGGTTCGCGCAGCGCGCGCTCCAGACAGCGGCGAGCGGCGTCGGGCGCGCCCAGGCGGAGGTTCTCGCGCGCGGCGGCGCGCAGTTGCCGGACGGTCTGCGGGTCGCCCTCGGGGTGGGTCTCCAGCAGGTGCCGGGCGGCGGCCGTGATGCCCAGGCCCGCGTCGGCCACGGCCCAGGCGGCCTGGCCGTGCAGCGCCGTGCGGGTGGCCGGCGGGATCGCCTGGTACACGGCGGTGGCGATGAGCGGGTGGATGAACTCGAGGGTCCGGGTGCCGGTGAGGATGCGGGCGACGCGCAGCCGGTCCAGTGCGCTCTGCGCCTCGGCCGGCGGCAGTCCCGCCACCGCCGCGGCCAGCTCCGGGGAGATCTCGGTGCCGAGCACGGCGGCGGCCCAGGCGAGCCGGACCGCGGCGGAGCCGAGGCTCTCCAGCCGTTTGACCAGCCCGGTGCCGCGCGCGCTCGCGCCGAGTTCGCGCAGCAGCGGAAGCGACTCGGCGTCCGGGGTCAGTCCCCGGTCCTGGACCCGGGCGACGAGTTCGACGGTCTCGTAGGGGTTGCCGCCGGTGACCACCCAGCACTCCCGGCAGAAGACGTCGTCGGCGCTCTCCCCGAGCGAACTGCGCACCAGTTCGCCCACCGCCTCCGGACTGAGGGCGTGCAGCTGGATCGGGCGTACGCCGCGGCCGTCGATCAACTCGCGGAACGTCTGGGCCTCTTCGGGCACTTCGTCCGGGCGGTAGCCGAGCACCACCAGCACGGGCAGTTCCTGCGCCCGCACCGCGAAGGCGGCGAGCCAGGCGAGTGACTCCAGATCACCCCAGTGGGCGTCGTCGAGGACGAGCACGACCGGCGCCCGGCGGACGGCCACCTGGGTGACGACCCAGTCCAGCCCGTCCCGGACGCCCTGCGGGTCCGGTACGGCGCTGCCGGTCTGCTGGGCGAACAGGCCGACGGCCGGACCGGCGATCTCGTACCACCCGCCGAAGATCTCCCGCCGCTCGGCCTCGGTGCAGGACGCGAGGACGGGCTGCAGCAACTGGCGCACGACGTGGAAGGGGACGGTGTGCTCCTGCTCGCTGCCCCGGGCGGACAGCACGGTGCAGCCGCGCGCGGCGGCCATGCGCCGGACCGCGCCCAGCACGGTCGTCTTCCCCAGCCCCGCGGCGGCACTGAAGAACAGCAGCCCGCCCCGCGGGCCGTCGCCGTCACCGGCGCCCGCGCATATCCTCTCCACCGCGTTCTGAGCGGCCGTCACCTCGTTCTCGCGCTCGTAGAGGTGCTGTCCCAGCCGATCGCGTCCGTCCACGACGGTGGCCCTCCCCTTGCGCGCCGTTCCGACACTGTGAGGAGCCTAGCGAAACGCACAGTTACCCGGCAGGGATGCAGGGGAATTGCCTGCGGGTGACCGCGCGGCGGCCTCCCCCGACCCCGGCGTGTCCACTTCCTGCCGGGATTCCGGGGTCGCTGAACGGAACGCCGGGGCCGGCCCCTTCAGGAGCCGGCCCTCCGGTGTCCCTGGATCAGACCTCACACGGACGCCGTCGCCTCTACGATCCCGCGCATGATCAAGCTGACCTGGGCCCTGGTGGCCGACCGCATGGACGAGTGGACCGGTGAGGACATCGCGGAGGGCGCGGCCGTGCTCGAGGCGAGGGTGGGTGCGGTCGTCGACGCGAGCGGGATGCAGGAGCAAGCCGTACGGCACTGGCGTACGGACTTCCTCTCGCCCGTCGTCGAGTCGCTCCGCACGGAGGGAGCAGCCGCACTCGCCCGCGGCGAGTCCTGGAGCAAGGCGGCCGGCCCGTTCCTGGCGTGCGCGTCGCCAGCCACCTGACTCACATCCCCCTCGGCTGTCGGGCCGCGTTCTGACGCGTGGGGTGCGGAGGTTGCCGTAAACAAGGCCAGGGCTCAGCGAAGGAGTTCCCTGACTTCGACGACACCATCATGAAGCTCTGCCGTTGAGCCGGACCCGATGCCCCGCCGCGAGGTGTGGCGGGGCATCTGGCCGGGGTCAGCGGTGTCGACTGCGTTCTTCGGGCCTCGTGGTCACTGGTGTGGCCGGAGGGTGTGACGTGGCGGGCATGGCCGAGATGCCGCTGGTGGCGCTTCGCATGCGGGCCGCTTGCGTCCTCCGGTTCGGCAGCCAGGTGCACGGTGGCAAAGAGCAGGGCGATGGCGAGCCCGCCCGGCTCGCTGGAGGCTTCGACGGGCGTGGACTGACAGTGCGACCTGGGACAGCGGGGTGGTCAACTCGGCGCCGCGTCCCGCACACACGAAAACGAACAAATGCCCTCCTCCTGGCAAACAGGCGCATTCTCGCAACTCACCGGCAGCCAGCCAACATGTTCTCTCATCCGCTGCGGGGACGGCACCTGCCACCGTCATGGAGTGGCCATGCAGCACGGGCAAGTGCCTGTCGTCGCCTCTGACGACGGCAAGCGACTCACTCAGTGGAACAAACGGCTCCGCGAAGAGCACGACCTGATCCCTCTCGACGTCGAACCCGAGTACGGAAGGGGTCCTCTCAGCAGCCCCGAATTGCCGTAGGGGCCGTGGGCATTGTTTCCGGGGCAGCACATCGAGGGAACGGCGGGAGGCTACATGGGCCGGGCTCAACGGGCGGCAGCAGGCCGTGCTCATCTGGGTGGGCCAAGGGGTCGACGGAGCCTGGCGGGACAGCACGTACAAGACCAGCGGACAGGCCCTGCAGAACCGAGGGCTCATGAAAGTGACCGAACGCCACGGGCATTGGAGCGCCCACCTCACCGATAAACGGCGGCAGCATCTCACCGAACGGCAGAAAGCGGACCGGGGGAAATCACACCGCCACGAGTCGGACCCGCTCGCCGCACAGCTTGGCCACGTCGTCAATGTCGGAAGTCAGCATGACCACGGGGCGGTGCTGTCGCAGCGCGGCCTCGGCGACGGCCGCATCGATCGCGTACTTGTGTCCGTGCAACCCGGCATTCGTCAGCAACTTCGAGGCCGCCCTCGCCTCCTCGTCACCGACCGGGACGACCCGCAGACCGGAAAGCACCCCATTCAGGCGGGGCTTGTTCGTACGGGCGTGGACGGCTTCGATGATGGTGAGCGCACTGATCACGACCTCCATGCCACGCGCGCGCGCCTCAGCGATCAGAGCCACCACCTGCTCGTCGTCGGCGAGCAGCTTCGAGAGTCCCTCGCTGTCGAGGACCAGCGTCCCCTCATGGCTCAGCCTGCGGCGGGCCACTCGGCCTCCTCGGCGAACACCTCGTCGAAGACCTGCCGCGCCCGCTGACGAGCGGACTCCGAGACCGGCCCCTTGCGGCTCTCGTAGTCCGCCAGGTACTCGTCCAGGACCGCCGGATCTCCGCCCGGAACCCAGCACGGGCTTCTCATCCCATCCCGGCACGATCCCAGCACGGGAAAAGAGCAAGGGCCCGACTCCGAGGAGTCGGACCCCATCTGACCTGCATGTTTGCCAGATCAGTGACGTGGTGACAGGTCACCCGCTACACATTGAAGCGGAACTCCACCACATCCCCGTCCTGCATCACGTAGTCCTTGCCCTCCATCCGCGCCTTGCCCTTCGCGCGGGCCTCGGCGACCGAGCCGGTCGCGACCAGGTCCTCGAAGGAGATGACCTCGGCCTTGATGAAGCCCTTCTGGAAGTCGGTGTGGATGACGCCGGCCGCCTCGGGGGCCGTGGCGCCCTTCTTGATGGTCCAGGCGCGGGACTCCTTGGGGCCGGCCGTCAGGTAGGTCTGCAGGCCGAGGGTCGCGAAGCCGACGCGGGCGAGGGTGGCGAGGCCCGGCTCGTGCTGGCCGACGGACTCCAGGAGCTCCAGGGCCTCCTCCTCGTCCAGCTCGGCGAGGTCCGCCTCCAGCTTGGCGTTGAGGAAGATGGCCTCGGCCGGGGCGACCAGGGCGCGCTGCTCGTTCTTGAACTCCTCGTCGACCAGTTCCTCCTCGTCGACGTTGAAGACGTAGAGGAACGGCTTCGTGGTGAGCAGGTGCAGGTCGTGCAGGAGCTCGGCGCGCTCGCTGCCCTGGACGATGCCGTGCGCGAAGAGGGTGTCGCCCTTCTCCAGGATCTCCTTGGCCTCCTCGACCGCCTTGACCTTCGGCGCGACGTCCTTCTTGATCCTCGACTCCTTCTGGAGCCGGGGCAGGACCTTCTCGATGGTCTGCAGGTCGGCGAGGATCAGCTCGGTGTTGATCGTCTCGATGTCGTCCTTGGGCGAGACCTTGCCGTCGACGTGGACGACGTTCTCGTCCTTGAAGGCGCGGATGACCTGGCAGATCGCGTCGGACTCCCGGATGTTCGCGAGGAACTTGTTGCCAAGGCCCTCGCCCTCGGAGGCGCCGCGCACGATGCCGGCGATGTCCACGAAGTCCACCGTGGCCGGAAGGATGCGCTCCGACTTGAAGATCGACGCCAGCTGGGCGAGGCGGGCGTCGGGGACGCCGACCACGCCGACGTTCGGCTCGATCGTGGCGAACGGGTAGTTGGCCGCCAGCACGTCGTTCTTGGTCAGGGCGTTGAACAGGGTCGACTTGCCGACGTTGGGCAGGCCGACGATTCCGATCGTGAGCGACACGTTGCGACTTCCCGTGAATGAGAGGGCCAGGAGCTAGGGGCGGTCAGGGCCAGGGGAGACACTGGCCGATCCACCAGTCTACGGCGTTCCGGCGGGCCGCCTCCCGGGAGCGTCGATCCCCCGGCCAAGCTCCGCGCATCGGCGTGTCTGGGTGGCGATTCGGCACATAAGCAGACCTAAGTTGGTCCAATGGAGCAACACAGGTCGCGACCCCCCGACGACGGACGGCGACGTCGCACGCCGCCCGCCCACCTGCCGCCGCAGGCCCGGCGCGGGCCGTCCGGCGGGCGGGCGGACGGGGCGGGACGCCCCATACGGCAGGCACGGGGCCCACGGGCCGCGCCCCCGGGCAGGCGGCTGCCGGTCCCCCGGCTCACCGGGCTCGGCTGCGGGCTGTTCTGCGTGGCCGCGATGTTCCTGCTCGGCTGCCTGGACCAGTTGTTCCTCGACGGGTCGCTGCGGGTGTACGGCGTGCTGTTCCTGCCGGTGTGCGTGCTGACCGCGCTGTGGGTCCGGACCGGGGACGTGCTGACCGCGCCCGTGGTCGTGCCCATCGCGTTCGCCGTCGGCCTGCTCGCCGTCGCCGACGGGGGCGGGGGGATGCTCGGCCGCCTGATGGGGCTGGTCACCGGGCTCGCCACCCAGGCGGGCTGGCTCTACGGGGGGACGCTCATCGCCGGTCTGATCGTGCTCGTACGCCGGGCGCTGTGGGTGCGACGGCGCCGGCAGCGGGCCTGAGCGGCGGCCGACCCAGGCGTCCAGCGGCGCCAGCAGCGGTCCTGAGGAGGGGGCGCGGCCCAGGCGTACAGCGGCGCCGACAGCGGGCCCGAGCCCCATGAGACCCCGCGCGCGCGACGCATCCGGCCCGAGCGCCGACAGCGGGCCCGAGCAACGACAGCGGGCCCGAGCAGCGACCACGCCCAAGCGTGCGGGGACACCGACAGCGGGCCCGGGGCAGCGGCCGGACCCCAGGCGCGCGAACCGCGCCGGCAGCCGGCCCGGCGCAGCGGGCCCGGACAGCGGCCAGACCCTAGGCGTGCTGTGCCGCTCTCATCGCCGCTCCCACGATGCCCGCGTTGTTCTGCAACTGCGCGGGGACGATCGGGGCCTGGATGCCCCGGATGTGGCGCAGGAACTTGTCGGCCTTGCGGCTGACTCCGCCGCCGATGATGAACAGCTCCGGCGAGAACAGCATCTCCACGTGGGCCAGGTACTTCTGGACGCGGCGCGCCCACTGCTCCCAGCTCAGCTCGTGGTCCTCCTTGGCCTTGCTGGAGGCGCGCTTCTCGGCCTCGTGGCCCTCCAGCTCCAGGTGGCCCAGCTCGGTGTTCGGGACCAGGCCGCCGTCCACGAAGACGGCGCTGCCGATGCCGGTGCCGAAGGTGAGCACGATGACCGTGCCCGTGCGGCCCCGCCCGGCGCCGAACTGCATCTCGGCGACGCCCGCCGCGTCCGCGTCGTTGACGACGGTCACGGGCAGGCCGCCCAGTCTGCTGGTGAACAACGCGCGCGCATCGGTGTCGACCCAGCTCTTGTCGACGTTCGCCGCCGTGCGGACCATGGCGCCGCCGGTGACCACCCCGGGGAAGGTGAGGCCGACCGGACCCGTCCAGCCGAAGTGGTCGATGACCTGCTTCACCCCGTCGGCCACGCCGTCGGGCGTCGCAGGGTGCGGGGTGAGCACCTTGCAGCGCTCCTTCGCCAGGTCGCCCCTGTCCAGGTCCACAGGGGCGCCCTTGATCCCGGATCCGCCGATGTCCACGCCGAAGATCTGCATGGCTCCACGTTACGACGGACCACGGACGGTCACGCGTCCGAGGCGCCGCTCCCGCCGCGCTCGGCGGCCAGGGCGGCCGCCTCCTCGCGCAGGTCGCGGCGCAGCTCCTTGGGCAGCGAGAAGGTGATCGACTCCTCGGCGGCCTTGACGATCTCCACGTCCGCGTAGCCGCGCTCGGCGAGCCACTGGAGGACCTGCTCGACCAGCACCTCGGGCACGGAGGCGCCGGAGGTGACGCCGACCGTCGTCACGCCCTCCAGCCAGGCCTCGTCGATCTCGTCGGCGAAGTCCACCAGGTGGGCGTCGCGGGCGCCGGCGAGCTTGGCGACCTCGACCAGCCGCTTGGAGTTGGAGGAGTTGCGCGAGCCGACGACGATGACCAGGTCGGCCTCGGCGCCCATCTGCTTCACCGCGAGCTGACGGTTCTGCGTGGCGTAGCAGATGTCGTCGCTGGGCGGCGAGACCAGGCCCGGGAACTTGGTCTTCAGGGCGTCGACGGTCTCCATGGTCTCGTCGACGGAGAGGGTGGTCTGGGACAGCCAGACGACCTTCGACGGGTCGCGGACCTCGACCTTGGCCACGTCCTCGGGGCCGTCGACCAGCTGGATGTGGTCGGGGGCCTCGCCGGAGGTGCCGATGACCTCCTCGTGGCCCTCGTGACCGATCAGGAGGATGTCGTAGTCCTCCTTGGCGTACCGGACGGCTTCCTTGTGGACCTTGGTGACCAGGGGGCAGGTGGCGTCGATGGTGGCGAGCCGGCCCCGCTCGGCCTCCTCGTGCACGACCGGGGCGACGCCGTGCGCCGAGAACATGACGATGTTGCCGGGCGGCACCTCCTCCGTCCGCTCGACGAAGACGGCGCCCTTCTTCTCCAGGGTCTGCACGACGTACTTGTTGTGGACGATCTCGTGCCGGACGTAGATCGGGGCCCCGTACTGTTCCAGGGCCTTCTCGACGGCGATCACGGCGCGGTCCACACCGGCGCAGTAGCCCCGGGGGGCGGCGAGCAGGACACGGCGGCCAGGCGAAGCGGTCATGCGTCCCATCGTAAGGCCGCGTTGAGCGCCGCCCGGATCGCCTGCCGGTTGCGGCGCCGGGGACCGTGTGCCGGGCCGG
>NZ_JBLEBI010000156.1:0-16606 GCF_047340315.1 Streptomyces sp. AF1A | reverse complement strand
GCGGCCTCATACCGCGCGACTCCAGAGCCTCCGCGTACTTCTCGAAGAGCGCCGTCGGAGCCACAACCCACGTGGAGGCGGTGAGTTCCTGCAACTTGAGTAGGTACCTCGCGGCGAGCGTCATGCGGTCTCGCTTGCGCTGACACGCAGCTTCAAAGCGCTCTGCATCCGACATGGGCACGCGCTGCGTGCGGACGGGCGACGGTCCCGCTGGGGCGGTCTTGCAGAGATTCTTGATGACGCTCATGAAGTAGTTCGCGACGCGCGTTGGCTGGGCTTCTGTGATGAACAGGCGCAGGTCTTGGTGTGGCCGTCCGGCGTTGTGGTCCTCCGGAAGGGCGGCGATGTGGTCCTGGAGCTCGTCGGCGAGCCGGATGTAGCCCGCGAGGGTCGGGGCGCCGACGGGCTTGGCCAAGTCGGCGAGGTCGTAGCCGCACGCGCGGAGGTCCCGGCCGACGTTCAACACCGGGAACCAGATCTCGGCGAGCGTGAGTGGTCCGGGAAGCTCGAATGACGGTCCCTCGTAGATCTTGTACTGCACGGGGCGGCGGGCAATGACGGAGTGGCGGCGGTCGCGGCCGTCGACGAGCGCGGCGGTGCGGGCGGTGGCGACAGTGATGCAGTCGGCGAATGTCGGGTGCGGCGGGGTCGCCACGGGGTACCTCCTTTGGCGATGCGGCGGGGTGTGGCATCGGTGAAGTGGGCCAGGCGCGTGACGGGTGCTCGCTGCTGGGCGAGAAACTTCTGAGCGTCGGCCTAGCGCGCCGGGGCGCCGGGCGGGACCAGCCGGGCGAAGCCATGGAGGCGTGTCTGCAGTTGACGGTAGTGGTGGAAAACCGTCACTTCACTATTGCGCTAGTAGAGAAGAAGAAGCTATGAGCGGTAATAGTGAAGTGACGGTTAATCGTCAGAACCACCACTTGAGACACGCTCGGGGGTGTCGCTCGGAGCCTCGTCCGCGTCCTTCCCGGCGCTGGGCATGCCGACACCCCCGGAGCCGCCGCGCATCCAGTCGCCGCGACCCCGAGGCCGTACCCCTGTCATCCCTCGGGAAAGGACCGCCCGCGCGAGCCACACGCGGACACTTGCTAAGTGGGCCAGCAACCCGGCTTCTGCTCACGAAGTCCCACGATGCGGACTAGCAAAGTAGTGGCGTCAGCCACTCGCCGGGGCGAAACCCAGCGGTGACAGGCGAGCCGGCTGGAGGTCGTCATCCAGTTGGGGCGACTCGCGCCAGGGCAATGCGGGCTCCGAGGGCGCAGGGAAGTTGTCGTGTTCGGCACCGAACGCGAGCCCCGTCCACTCGCCTGCCGTGGTGGCCATTTCTCTCCCCAGCAGGCGAATCTTGTGGTGTAGAAGCGGCGGGCGCTGCGCCATTTGCCGCTCGGAATTGGTGATACCGAGCAAGTCCGGACAGGATGACCCGTCCGTCGTAGCCGAGGAAGCCCACATAGTTGCCCAGTCACCCCAGGGGCCGCGCGGAGACGCGAATTATCCCGGCGACGTCGATCACCATGAAAACCTGATTCTGCTCTGCCGAATCCATCACAAGATGATCGACGACCAAGTCAATGAATGGACCGTCGACAAGCTGAGAGATACCAAACGCAGCCATGAATCGTGGGTCGAGGAGCGCCTGCGCGCCACGCCCCAGCGAGTCCAGCTGATCCCTGACCCCGGTTTCCCGAACCCCAAGGACATCAGGTACGACCTCATCATTTCCGGTGCGCAATTGTGGAATCTCCTAAGTGGCGCAAAGTCGTGGAGGTTCAGATATTCACAGGAAGGTGCTGAGGAAGAGGTTGATGAGATGGTCGGAATGCTGGACGAGCTCCAGGATTGGGCGGACATCTCGGGTGACCTGTTTGGGCTTAAACAACAGCGCGATGCTGTCAAGCGGTTCGAGGAGATCGTGCTTCGGGCGGCTGAAATTGGCTACGTCATCTATGCGCGCGAGCTCGCACTCCTCATGACCGGCGGTGCATACGAGGAACCGTGGTCCTGGAAACAGGTCGAGGTGTATGCACCGCGAGCGACAGTGCTCTTTGATGAGGTGGCCAAGCACATGAACTCCGCACCAGCCGATGACGGGGAAGGTACGGCCGCGCCGGAGCCGGGCCAGCCGGGCGCGTAGACGACGAGGGCGACGCCCCGGGACCATCACCCCGGAACGCCGCCCCTCGGTCGTCAGCTGGTCGTCAGTTGCGCCAGTGGATATCAACGCGATCGGGATCGATACCCCGCCGCCCGCGAACGCCTGGCTTGACCACGATGTGCTGAAGCGCGGACGACAGCAGGTCGCGCCGTCCGTCGGTGTCGCGCTGCTCCCATGCCTCCGCGAAGGTCATACCGAGGCTCACGTACTCGACCTCGGGTTCATCAGGCATGGCCAGCAGCTCGCGGCGCTTGGCCTTGAGCGTGCGGAGGTCCGACATCAGCTCGGCTTCGCGCTCGTCATCGTCCACGTCGGCGAGTTCCGCCGTGGTCGACTTGATGGCGGCTTCGGTCGCGGCCAGCTCGGCGATCTCGCGAACCGTCTCGCGGGCTTCGACGACTTCGAGCTTGCCGACCGTCGCGAGGAACGTGCGCTCCACGTGCTCTTCAAGCCGTTCGGCGACGATGGATGTCGCGCGGGTGCAGCCGGTGCCGTCCGAGCGGCCGTGGCAGGCGTACCGCGTGACGGGGTTGTGTCCGCCGGTCTTGTTGACCCGCATGGAACCGCCGCACGACGAGCACCGCAACAAGCCCGACAGCAGCCGGGCGCGCCGCTTGCGCTCGCCGCCTGGCGTCTTTGTCGGTGCGAGCAGCGCGCGGAGCCGCAGCACGTCCTCTTCGGGGAGTAGCGGTTCCCACACCTGCACCGGCTGGCCGTCGGCGTCGGTGACGACCTTCCCCTTGTGCGTCATGTGGCCGAGCGTCGCCGCCTGGGTGAGGACGATACGCAGCGACGTCATCGACCACGCCTTGGCCTTGCGTGGGACCGAGCCGGCTTCGTTGAGCACGTTGGTCGCGTAGTAGACGGACTTGCCGCTCAGGACCAGGTCGGCGGCCTTGCGGACGTACGCGGCTTCGACCGGGTCGACCTCAAGGGCCTTTCCGGCGCCGTCGGTGTTGTCAACGATGCGGTATCCGTACGGTGCCGAGCCTCCTGGCCATCGCTGGGCCTTCACCAGTGCGGCGCGGGCGGCCGTCACACGGTCCCGGATGGTGGCCGCTTCGAACTCGGCAAACACGCCGAGCAACTGGAGCAGCATGCGACCGGCTGACGTCGTCATGTCGAACGGTTCCGTAGCCGAAACCAGCGACACGTCGGTCTTCGCCCACTCCTCAGTGAGCGACGCGAGGTCGGACACGGACCGGGCGACGCGGTCGATGCGCCAGACCATGACCGTGTCGACGCGACCGGCGGCGACGGCGTCCCGTACCCGGGCAAGGCCAGGACGGTCGAGGCGGGTCTTGGTGGCGGATACGTCGACGTCCTCGATGATGTCGGCGAGGGCCCATCCTCGTGCGTGGCACGTGGCCTGTATGACCTCTCGCTGGCGTTCGATGGACGTGCTCTCGTCCGTTGCCTTGGAGATCCGGGCGTACCCGATGACCCGTCTCGGCGCATGCTCAGTTGTCATGCGGGTGATGGTAAGACACGGCGAGGCGGTGTCGAGGAGCATGAGTCGTCCGGTCACGCTCGCATCATGCCGCACGGTACTGACAGCCGGCCCCGGCTTCGGAACGCGTTGCGCGATGCGCATCGCCGTGAGGCCGGCCACTTCCGAGTTTGCCTCGGCTTGACCTGGGGAGGCGCGCCCTCGGAGCGAAGGTGGTGCACATTTCAACTGTTGCCGACTCTTCGTCTCCTGTCCCTGCCCCCGCGGACGAGAGGTACGCGTGTCAGCCAGGCTTGAGGCGGAGCACCTGTTCAAGGTGTTCGGCAGACGACCGGACGAGGCGGTGGAGCGCCTGAGACGGGGCGCCGATCGAGAGGAGCTGCGCGCCGACGGCACCACCGCCGCCGTCATCGACGCCTCCTTCCGCGTCCGGGCCGGCGAGATCTTCGTCGTCATGGGGCTGTCCGGCTCCGGCAAGTCCACCCTCCTGCGCATGCTCAACGGCCTGCTGGAGCCGACCGCGGGCAGCGTGCGCTTCGACGGCCAGGACCTGACCGCGCTCACCGACCGCCAGCTGCGCGAACTGCGCTCGAGGAAGATCAGCATGGTCTTCCAGCACTTCGCGCTCTTCCCGCACCGCAGCGTCCGGGACAACGCCGCCTACGGCCTGGAAGTGCAGGGCGTGCCCCGCGCCGAGCGCGATCGCCGCGCCGACGAGGCGCTCGCCCTGTGCGGCCTGGCCGGCTGGGAGACGTCCTGGCCCGACGAGCTGTCCGGCGGCATGCAGCAGCGCGTCGGCCTCGCCCGCGCCCTCGCCACCGACGCCGACCTGCTGCTGATGGACGAGTCCTTCAGCGCCCTGGACCCGCTGATCCGCCGGGACATGCAGGACCAGCTCCTGGAGCTGCAGAAGACCCTGAGGAAGACCATCGTCTTCATCACCCACGACCTCAACGAGGCCATGCGGCTCGGCGACCGCATCGCCGTCATGCGCGACGGCCGCATCGTGCAGACCGGCAGCGCCGAGGACATCCTGCTGCGCCCGGCGAACGACTACGTCGCCTCCTTCATCCAGGACGTCGACCGCTCCCGCGTGCTCACCGCGGGCGCCCTCATGGACGCCTCCGTCACGGCCGACGCCCCGCTGTGCGGCTGCGAGACCGCGACGCGTCAGACGCCGTTCACCGAGCTGTGCGCGATCAGCGCTCGGCTGTCGCACCGGGTCTCGGTCGTGGACGAGGAGAACCGCGTCATCGGCGTCGTGCCGAGGCAGCGGCTCGTCGGTTTCCTCGGAGACGAGACGGACGGGCCCGCGCCCTGCGACAACCCGGACGGGAAGGTGATCAGCCGTGCCTAGGATCCACCTCGGCGACTGGGTCGACTCCGGCGTCGACTGGCTGGTCGGCCACCTCTCCTGGCTCTTCGACGCCGTCAAGGCCGTGATGGAGGGCATGTACAACGGCATCGACGCCGTGCTCGGCGCGCCCGAGCCGCTGCTGATGGCGGGCATCCTCGCCGTCGTCGCCTGGTGGCTGCGCGGCCTGCTCGCCGGTGTCCTCGCCTTCGCCGGCTTCGCCCTGGTCGACTCGCTCGACCTGTGGGACCGGGCCATGTCCACGCTCGCCCTGGTCCTCGTGGCCACCGTGATCGCCCTGGTGATCTCGCTGCCGCTGGGCATCTGGGCCGCCCGCTCCAGGGCCGTCAGCGCCGCCGTGCGGCCCGTCCTGGACCTGCTGCAGACCATGCCGTCGATGGTCCTGCTGATCCCGGCCATGCTGTTCTTCGGTCTCGGCACCGCCGCCGGTGTCGTCGCCACCCTGATCTTCGCGCTCGCCCCGGGCGTCCGCATGACGGAGCTGGGCATCCGCCAGGTCGACGCGGACCTGGTCGAGGCCGCGGAGGCGTTCGGCACCAGCCCGCGCGACATCCTGTGGCGCGTCCAGCTGCCGCTCGCGCTGCCCACCATCATGGCCGGCGTCAACCAGGTGATCATGCTGGGCCTGTCCATGGTGGTGATCGCCGGCATGGTCGGCACCGGGGGCCTCGGCGGCGCCGTCAACGAGGCCATCGGTCGGCTCGACATCGGCTACGGCTTCGAGGCGGGCGTCGGCATCGTCGTCCTCGCCATCTACCTCGACCGCATCACCGGCGCCCTGGGCACCCAGCTCTCCCCGCTGGGCCGCAGGGCCGCCGCCAAGGTCCGCACGCGCGCGTGGTCGTACCGGCCGCGCCCGGCCGTCGCCGTCGTCGGTGTGGTCGTCCTGGCCCTGGTCGCGGGCGGGATGGGCGTCTTCGGTTCCGGCACCGGAACCTCCGAGGCCTCCGGCGCGGACGTCGGCAAGGGCAAGGAGATCAGGATCGGCTACATCCCCTGGGACGAGGGCGTCGCCTCCACCTTCCTCTGGAAGGAGATCCTCGAGGAGCGCGGCTTCAAGGTCACCACCACCCAGTACGCGGCCGGCCCGCTCTACACCGGTCTCGCCACCGGCCAGGTCGACTTCGAGACCGACTCCTGGCTGCCCACCACCCACGCCGAGTACTGGAAGAAGTACGGCAAGCGGCTCGACGACCTCGGCTCGTGGTTCAGTCCCACCTCCCTCGAGCTGACCGTCCCGTCGTACGTGAAGGACGTGAACTCCCTGGCGGACCTGAAGGACCACGCCTCCGAGTTCGGCGGGAAGATCGTCGGCATCGAGCCCAGCGCGGGCGAGATGGGCCTGCTGAAGAACAAGGTCCTCAAGGAGTACGGCCTCCAGGGCAGCTACGACGTGATCGACGGCTCCACCCCGGCCATGCTGGCCGAGCTGCAGCGCGCCTATGCCAGGAAGCAGCCGGTCGTCGTCACCCTGTGGTCCCCGCACTGGGCCTACAGCGACTACGACCTGAAGAAGCTCAAGGACCCCAAGGGGGCCTGGGGCAAGGGCGACGGCGTGCACACCCTCGCCCGCAAGGGCTTCGCCGGCGCCAACCCACAGGTCGGCCGCTGGCTGAGAAACTTCTCCATGACCGAGAGGCAGCTCACCGGCCTGGAGGCGCAGATCCAGAAGGCCGGCAAGGGCAAGGAGCAGGACGCCGTCCGCACCTGGCTGCGCGGCCACCCGGACCTGGTCGACAAGTGGGCCCCGGTCGCCAAGGACAGCAGCAGCCAGGCGGCCGGGTGACCTGACCGTCCCGGACCGTCGCCCGAGGGGCGGGCGCCGCCGTACGCCGCAGCGCGCACGGCCGCGCCCGCCCCTCACGGCATCCCCTACGGGAAGAATCCGGCCAATCACCCAGAGTAATGACGTTCCCCGGTGGACATGTTCATCCCCAGGGAGGAACCGTGGAGGGAGCCGCCTGGGCACCTGCCGGGTGCCTCTCGCACTGGCGTGAACCGAGAGGGTGCGGGGGCGCCGGCATGTCAGGGATGTGACAGCCGCGTGAAACGGTTTGCCGAACATGCGTAGGGTGCAGAGAAGTCATCAGGAGAGAGCCGCCCCCGGGCGGGGCACCCGTAAGCAGCGGCACGAGGCGTGAGGGAGGGAGCCGGAGCGATGGGCGACCACAAAGAGCAGCAGCCCGTACGGGTGGGCGCGGCCGTCCGCCGGCGCCGCCGTGCGCTGGAACTGACCCTCGCGGTCGTCGCCGAGCGCACCGGGCTGTCCGTGCCGTTCCTCAGCCAGGTCGAGAACGACCGGGCCCGGCCCAGCCGCAGCTCCCTGGAGAAGCTGGCCGACGCCCTGCGCACCACGGCCGTCGAGCTCCTCGCCGCCGCCGACCCGGCGGCCAGCGTCGACGTCGTACGCGCCGACCCGGTAGCCGAGGGCGGCTTCGACGCGCGGACGCGTTCCCTGGTGCGCGGCCACCACCAGCTGCACGCCTCGGAGTTCACCGGTGACCACGACGCGGGACGCGAGTTCCAGCACCGCAACGACGAGCTGATGTACGTCGCCGACGGCGCCGTGGAGATAGAGGCCGAGGGCCGCGCCTACCGCCTCGGCCGCGGCGACACCCTCTACCTGACCGGCGGGGTCCGCCACCGCTGGCGGGCCACGGTCCCCGACACGCGCGTCATCGTCGTGGCGGTCGCCGAACACATCGAGGCCGTCCAGGACCGGACCCGCTAGTGCGGGTCGTCTCCCTCGTGCCGTCGCTCACCGAGGCGGTCGCCGTCACCCTGCCCGGGGTGCTGGCCGGCGCCACGGACTGGTGCAGCCACCCCGCGGACCTGGACGTCGCCCGGATCGGCGGCACCAAGAACCCCCGGCCGGACCGGATCATCGCGCTCGCCCCCGACCTCGTCCTCGCCAACGAGGAGGAGAACCGCGCCCCCGACCTCGACGCCCTGCGCACCGCGGGCCTGGAGGTGCTGGTCACGCAGGTGCGGAGCGTGCCCCAGGCCTTCACGGAGCTGGACCGCGTGCTGACCGCCTGCGGCGCCCCCGGCCGTCCGCGCTGGCTGGATGCCGCGGAGGCCGCCTGGACGGCCCTGCCCGAGCCCGAGGAGCGCAGGACGGCCGTCGTACCGGTGTGGCGCCGGCCCTGGATGGTCCTCGGCCGGGACACCTTCGCGGGCGACGTGCTGGCCCGCCTCGGCGTGGACCACCTCTACACCGGCCACCCCGAGCGCTATCCACGCGTCCCGCTGGAGGAGTTGCGCGCCGCCGGGCCGGACCTCGTGGTGCTGCCCGACGAGCCGTACCGGTTCACCGCCGGCGACGGACCGGAGGCCTTCCCCGGCCTGCCCTGCGCCCTGGTCAGCGGGCGGCACCTGACCTGGTACGGCCCGTCCCTGGCCCAGGCGCCGCGGGTGCTGGCTTCGGCGCTGCGGGCGGCTCACCGCTGAGCAGGCCGCGCATGGCCTCTGAATCGCCGCGAGCCGACCGCGAGGACGGCGCCCGGACGGCAGCGAGGACGACGCCCGGACGGCAGCGAGGACGACGCCCGGACGGCAGTGAGGACGGCGCAGGGCGCGGGCACTCGTGGCCAGGGGGTATACCTCCCCCAGGGCATAAGCTGGTCTTATGAGCGAGGAGGGGCAGCGCGAGGCCGTGGGATCGCTGGCGCACCGGGTGCCGGACCTCGCCGCGCTGGAGCTGCTGCTGGCGGTGGCGCGGCTGGGCAGCCTCGGTGCGGCGGCACGGGAGGTCGGCATCACCCAGCCGGCCGTCAGCAGCCGGATCCGCTCCATGGAACGGCAGTTGGGCGTGGCCCTGGTCGACCGCTCGCCGCGCGGTTCACGGCTGACGGACGCGGGCGCCCTGGTGACGGACTGGGCCCGGCGCGTGGTGGAGGCGGCGGCCGCCTTCGACGTGGGCGCGCGGGCGCTGCGCGACCGGCGGGACTCCCGTCTGAGGGTCGCGGCGAGCATGACGATCGCCGAGTACCTGCTGCCCGGCTGGCTCCTGGCGCTGCACGCCGAGCGCCCCGACACGGCGGTGTCGCTCCTCGCCGGCAACTCGGCGAAGGTCGCGGAACTGCTCATGGCCGGGGAGGCCGACCTCGGGTTCGTGGAGGGCGTGACGGTCCCCGCCGGCCTGGACTCGGCGGTCATCGCCCATGACCGGCTGATCGTCGTCACGGCCCCCGGCCACCCCTGGGCCAGGCGCCGGCGCCCGCTGACCGCGGAGGAGCTGGCGGCCACCCCGCTGATCCTGCGCGAGCGCGGCTCAGGCACCCGCCAAGTCCTGGACACGGCCCTCGGCGGCCTCGCCCGCCCGCTGATCGAACTGTCCTCGACGACGGCGGTGAAGGCCTCCGCGGTGAGCGGAGCGGGTCCCTCGGTGCTCAGCGAGCTCGCGGTGGGCGAGGAGCTGGCGATGCGCCGCCTGGTCAGCGTCCCGGTGGAGGGCGTGTCGCTGCACCGCGACCTGCGAGCGGTCTGGCCGACGGGCCACCGGCCGACCGGACCGGCCCGGGAACTGCTGTCGCTGACACGGGGGTGACGCTGCGGGGCGGCAGCCGCCGTCTGCAGGCGAGGGTGCAACTGCTCGCCTCGCCGACGGGGCGCCTGGCCGGGCTCGGGCCCCGCGCTCACCCGTGCCGCGCGGGGCTACCTCGGGACGAACGGCACCGTTGATGCGCGACCGTGGCTGCGCGGCGCGCTCCCGGCGTGGGACGGTGCAGCTCCCCAGGGGCGCGGGGAAGCCCTCCGCTCAGCCCGCGGCAGCGACCAGCGCCCGCATCACCCGCATGTCCTCGCCCATCTCCGGGTGCCACTGCACGCCCAGTGCCCAGCCCCGCTCCGCCGGCAGCTCGAGCGCCTCCACCGTGCCGTCCGCCGCGTGGGCCGAGGGCACGAGACCCGTGCCGAGGCGGTCCACGGACTGGTGGTGATAGGTCGGCACGGTCGTCTCCTCGGGGACGATCGCGGCGTACAGCGTGCCCGGCACCGGCTTCACCGGGTGGCCGCCGAACACGCCGACCGCCTCCGCGTGCCCGTCGAGGTGCTGCACCAGCGTCCCGCCGAGGGCGACGTTCAGCAGCTGCATGCCCCGGCAGATGCCCAGCAGCGGCACACCGGCGTCCAACGCGGCCCGGATCAGGGCCAGTTCCCAGGCATCTCGGGCCGGGGCCGGCGGGCCTGTGCGGGGGTCGCGCCCGGCGCCGTACCGGGACGGGTCGACGTCCGGACCGCCCGCGATCACCAGCCCGTCGAGCCGGGCCACCGCCGCCGCGGCCAGCTCGGGCTCGTCGGGCGGCAGCAGGGCGGCCAGTCCCTCCGCCCGCTGCACCAGTCGCGGGTACGCGGCGGGCAGCAGCGCGGCCTCCAGCTCCCAGACGCCCCACCGGGCGCCGGCCTCGAGATACGTGCTCACACCGATCAACGGCCGTCCGGTCACGCCGCCCTCCCTAGAAGTCCCCAGGTCATTCAAAGGTACACTTGCATACCTTTGCGGAGCGGGCTCAGGTCAGAAAACCCCGCAGCAGCGCCGCGGTGCCCGCGCAGTGCTCGCGCGTCATCTCCCGTGCCCCGTCCGCGTCCCCGTCCAGCACCGCCTCCACCAGTGCGGTGTGCTGCCGCTGCGAGTGCTCCAGGTTGCGCACCAGCAGCGGGATGCAGTCGAGCAGGTCGTTGACCGTGGCACGGACCGCCGCGTACTGCGCGGCCAGGGAGGGGGAGCCGGACAGCTCGGCCAGCGTCAGATGCAGCAGCGTGTCCCGGCGGCGGTACTCGCCGAGCGGCGCGTCGTGCGTACGGGCCAGCGCCGCGCGCAGCCGCTCCGCCCGCTCGCCGGCCAGCCCGTGCGCGGCGCACAGGCCGGCCGCGCCCACCTCCAGCACCTCGCGGAAGCGCAGCACGTCCTCGACGTCGACCTGGGCGATCCGCCGCCGCAGCTCGTCCTCGCCGCCCGCGTCGGCGCGCGGCAGCACGAACGTTCCGCCGTAGCGTCCGCGCCGCGACTCCACCAGCCCCTGGTCCTGCAGCACCTTCAGCACCTCGCGCAGCGTCACCCGGCTGATCCCGAGCCGCTCCGCCAGGTCCCGCTCGGCGGGCAGCCGCTCGCCGCCCGGCACCAGGCCGAGCCGCACGACCTGGAGGATCTGCTCCAGCGCCTCCTCGAAGCCGTTGCCCGCCCGCACCGGCCTGAGCACCGGTGCGAGCCGGTCGCCTGCCCCCCGGGCCTCGGTCTCCCGCGACATCCGGCCCCCTACCCTTCCCAAGCAATGGTTCTGAGCAATACCTTATGGCTCCCGGCCCGGCCGAAGAAGCGCGAAAGCGCCGAAGGAGGCTCTCGTGGCAGACCGCACACCCCCGCTCAGCGCCGAGGAACTGCACGCGCTGGTCGCGAGCGGTGAGATCGACACCGTCGTCCTGGCCTTCCCGGACATGCAGGGACGACTGCAGGGCAAGCGGTTCGCCGCCCGCTTCTTCCTCGACGAGGTCCTGCACCACGGCACCGAGGGCTGCAACTACCTCCTCGCCGTCGACACCGACATGAACACCGTCGACGGCTACGCGATGTCCTCCTGGGACCGGGGCTACGGCGACTTCGCCCTGCACCCCGACCTCGCCACCGTGCGCCGCATCCCCTGGCACCCGGGCACCGCCCTGCTCCTCGCCGACCTGGCCTGGGACGACGGCTCGCCGGTCGTCGCCGCGCCCCGCCAGATCCTGCGTCGCCAGCTCGCCCGGCTCGCCGAGCTCGGCTACACCGCACAGGTCGGCACCGAGCTGGAGTTCATCGTCTTCAAGGACAGCTACGAACAGGCCTGGGAGGCCGGCTACCGGGGGCTCACGCCCGCCAACCAGTACAACATCGACTACTCCATCCTCGGCACCGGCCGCATCGAGCCCCTGCTGCGCCGCCTGCGCAACGACATGGCCGGCGCCGGCCTCACCGTCGAGTCCGCCAAGGGCGAGTGCAACCCCGGACAGCACGAGATCGCCTTCCGCTACGACGAGGCCCTCGTCACCTGCGACCAGCACGCCCTGTACAAGACCGGCGCCAAGGAGATCGCCGCCCAGGAGGGCGTCTCGATCACGTTCATGGCCAAGTACAACGAGCGCGAGGGCAACTCCTGCCACATCCACCTCTCGCTCGCCGGCGCGGACGGCGGCAACGCGATGGCCGGGGACGGCCCCGGCGGCATGTCCGAGGTGATGCGCCACTTCCTCGCCGGACAGCTCGCCGCTCTGCGCGACTTCTCGCTCCTGTACGCCCCCAACATCAACTCCTACAAGCGGTTCCAGCCCGGCTCGTTCGCGCCCACCGCCGTCGCCTGGGGCCACGACAACCGCACCTGCGCCCTGCGCGTGGTGGGCCACGGCCGCTCCCTGCGCTTCGAGAACCGCCTTCCCGGCGGCGACGTCAACCCGTACCTGGCTGTCGCCGGACTCGTCGCCGCCGGCCTCTACGGCATCGAGCACGAGCTCGAACTCCCCGACCCCTGCCCCGGCAACGCCTACACCGCGGGCTTCGAGCACGTCCCGGCCACCCTGCGCGAGGCGGCCGAGCTGTGGGAGAACAGCCCGATCGCGAAGGCCGCCTTCGGCGACGAGGTCGTCGCCCACTACCGCAACATGGCGCGCGTCGAACAGGAGGCCTTCGACGCCGCGGTCACCGACTGGGAGCTGCGCCGCTCCTTCGAACGCCTGTGAGGCATCACGTGTCGCACCCCTACGAACTCGACGTCCTCAACCCCGCCACGGAAGAGGTGATCGCGACCGTACCCGGCGCCGTCGAGCAGGACGTGGAGGCGGCCGCGAGCCGGGCCGAACGGGCCCAGCGGCGCTGGGCGGCGCTGCCCCCCGGCGACCGGGCCCGGCTGCTGCGCCGCTTCGCCGCCGTCGTCGACGACCACCTGGAGGAACTCGCCCTGCTGGAGGTCCGCGAGGCCGGCCACACCCTCGGCAACGCCCGCTGGGAGGCCGGCAACGTCCGCGATCTGCTGGACTACGCGGCCGGCGGAGTGGAGCGGCTGACCGGCCGGCAGATCCCCGTCGCGGGCGGGCTGGACGTCACCCTGCTCGAACCGCTCGGCGTGGTCGGGGTCATCGCCCCCTGGAACTTCCCCCTGCCGATCGCCGCCTGGGGCACGGCGCCGGCGCTCGCGGCGGGCAACGCGGTCCTGCTCAAGCCCGCCGAGACCACCCCGCTCACCGCCCTGCGCCTCGCCGAGCTCGCCGCCGAGGCGGGCCTGCCCGAGCACCTGTTCCAGGTCCTGCCGGGCCGCGGCGACATCGCGGGGGAGGCCCTCGTGCGCAACCCGCGCGTCGCCAAGATCGTCTTCACCGGCTCCACCCGGGTCGGCCGGCGCGTCATGGCGCTCTGCGCCGACCGGGCCAAGCGCGTGACCCTCGAACTCGGCGGCAAGAGCCCCAACGTGGTCTTCGCCGACGCCGACCTGCAGGCCGCCCTCGACCCGTTCTCCTTCCTGGACAACTCCGGCCAGGACTGCTGCGCGCGCACCCGCATCCTCGTCCAGGAGAGCGTGCTGGAGGAGGCCCGGGACGTCCTGGCCGACGCGCTGGCCGCGGTGGTCGTGGGCGACCCGGCCGACGCCAAGACGCAGATGGGCCCGCTGATCTCCCGGCAGCAGCTCGACCGCGTACGGTCCTACGTCCCCGCGGACGCCCCCGCCCTGCGCGGCAGCGCCCCCGACGGCCCGGGCTTCTGGTTCCCGCCGACGGTCCTGACGGGGGAGCGGCACGACGGCGCGGCGGCCCGCGACGAGATCTTCGGCCCGGTCGCCGTCCTGCTGCCGTTCACCGACGAGGAGGACGCGATCCGGCTGGCCAACGACACCCCCTACGGTCTGTCCGGCTCCATCTGGACCCGGGACCTCGGCCGTGCCCTGCGCGTCTCCCAGGCCGTGCGCGCGGGCAACCTGTCCGTCAACTCGCACTCCAGCGTCCGCTACTGGACCCCGTTCGGCGGCTTCAAGCAGTCCGGCCTCGGCCGCGAACTCGGCCCCGACGCCCTGACCGCCTTCACCGAGACCAAGAACGTCTTCATCAGCACGGAGGGCCCCGCGCAGTGACCGAAGAAACCCAGGAACCCGTCTGCCGCCGCCTGGTCGGCCGTACCGCCGTCGTCACCGGAGCCGGCAGCGGCATCGGCCTCGCCACCGCCCGCCGTCTCGTCTCCGAGGGCGCCCACGTGGTCTGCGCGGACGTGGACGAGACCCGCGGCAAGGCCGCCGCCGACGAGGTCGGCGGGCTCTTCGTCAGGGTCGACGTCACCGACCCCGAGCAGGTCGAGGCCCTGTTCAAGGCGGCCTACGACACCTACGGCAGCGTCGACGTCGCCTTCAACAACGCCGGCATCTCCCCGCCCGACGACGACTCCATCCTGGAGACCGGCCTGGAGGCCTGGAAGCGCGTCCAGGAGGTCAACCTCACCTCCGTCTACCTGTGCTGCAAGGCCGCCATCCCCTACATGCGCCGCCAGGGCAAGGGGTCCATCATCAACACCGCGTCCTTCGTGGCCCGGATGGGCGCCGCGACCTCCCAGATCTCGTACACGGCCTCCAAGGGCGGCGTCCTGGCCATGTCCCGGGAGCTGGGCGTGCAGTTCGCCCGGGAGGGGATCCGGGTCAACGCGCTGTGCCCCGGGCCGGTCAACACCCCGCTTCTGCGTGAGCTGTTCGCCAAGGACCCGGAGCGGGCCGCGCGCCGCCTGGTGCACATCCCGGTCGGCCGGTTCGCCGAGGCCGAGGAGATCGCCGCCGCCGTCGCCTTCCTGGCCAGCGACGACGCCTCCTTCGTCAACGCCACCGACTTCCTGGTGGACGGCGGCATCGCGGGCGCGTACGTCACGCCCCTGTAGGCCGGCCGGTCACAGGAACGTCTGCCCCTCGCCCCGGTAGGTGGGCACGGTGGCCGTCACCGTGTCCCCCTCGACGAGGTGCAGCGCCTCGAACCGCTCGCACAGCTCGCCCGCCTTGGCGTGCCGGAACCACACCTTGTCGCCGATCAGCAGGTCGTCGGCGGGCGAGCCGAGCAGCGGGGTCTGCACCTCGCCGGGACCCTCCTGCGGGTCGTAGCCCAGCCCCTCCGGCAGGTACGGCACCGGCAGCCGGTCGCGTCCGGCGGCGCCGGAGGCCGGGTAGCCGCCGCCCAGCACCGTGACCACCCCCACGCCCGGCCGCCGGACGACGGGCTGGGCGAAGAGTGCGGCCGGACGGCCCGTGAAGGACGTGTAGTTGTCGAACAGACGCGGCACGTACAGCCCGGAACCGGCCGCGATCTCGGTGACCGCGTCCTCGGCGGCGGTGTGCTGCACACTGCCCGTGCCGCCGCCGTTGACGAACTCCAGGTCGGGCGCGACGGCCCGCACCTGGCGCACCACGGCCGCGCGCCGCTCGGCCAGTTCGCGCCGGGCCGCCGCCTGCATCAGCCGGATCGCCCGGGAGCGCAGCGGCCGTCCGGCGACCGCGTCACCCACCCCCGCGATGTGCCCCTCGTACGCCATGATCCCCACCAGCCGGAAACCGGGGCGGTGGGCCACCGCCCGGGCGAGCTCGGCGATTTGGGCGGGGGAGTGCAGCGGCGAGCGGCGCGCGCCGACCCGCACCCGGCCGCCGAGCAGCCGCAGCGAGGTGTCCAACTCCAGGCAGATGCGCACCACTTCGCCCCCGCCGTCGCGGGCGGCGTCGATCAGATCGAGGTGCACGGGGTCGTCCACCATCACGGTGACGGCGCCGGCGAGCTTGGGATCGGCCGTGAGCTCCGCGAACCCGGCCCGGTCGGCGGAGGGATAGGCCAGCAGGATGTCGTCGAACCCGGACCGCGCGAGCCACAGCGACTCGGCCAGGGTGAACGACATGACGCCCCGGAAGCCGTCCCTGGCCAGGACGCGCTCCAGCAGGGCACGGCAGCGCACGGACTTGCTCGCGACCCGGACCGGCTTGCCGGCGGCGCGGCGGACCAGGTCGGCGGCGTTCGCGTCGAAGGCGTCCAGGTCCACGATCGCGAGAGGGGCGTCGAGATGGGCGGTGGCCCGGTCGTAACGGGCCCGGTCGGCGGCGCGCGCAGTCATGACGGAAGCCTGCCAGACGCGATTACCGCAGGGTAGGGGGACGTTCCGGGCAGATGCCGCGGGGGTGCGGACTGGTTCCGTCTCCGTCCCCGGCAACCCGTAGAGTGACGCGCACGTACGGCGGAACGCGCCCGGCCGGCCGGCTGAACCGGGATGCCGGTCCGGCCGTACGGGTATGCGTGCCCGGACGGAGCTTCCGCACCGGGCCCGGCCGAGCAGCTGCGGCGGCCCGCGTACGAGGAGACGGCCCGGGCACGAGGAAACGGGGGGTGCATGAGCACGGAAGCACGCCACGCCCCCGTCCCCCCGCGTCCCTCGACCCCGCCCGGCACCGACCCCGAACCGGGTACGACGGCGCGCACGGGCGGAACCAGGGGGACCGGCCCCGGAAGGGCCGACGGCACACAGCCGGCCCGAGCCGGACACGTCTCCGCCGGATCCGCCGCATCCCGAGCCGCCGCGACGCCGGACACCGACCTGGGCGACGAGCCCTCCGTCTTCGCCCCGCGCCCGCCCGCCGGAACCTCCGCACGCGAC
>NZ_JBLEBI010000155.1:0-16694 GCF_047340315.1 Streptomyces sp. AF1A | reverse complement strand
GTCAGTCCGCGGTCGGCGGAGTGCAGCACGCGCGCCTGGGCGCCGCCCCCGGTGGCCAGCCACGCGTCCTTCGGGCCGGAGGTGACCAGGCACTGGCCGCTCGCCGCGAAGCCCGCCTCGCCGTCCAGGGCGGCGGGCATGCCGGCCGAGGGGAGCACTCGCCAGGACCGGCCGCCGTCGCGCGTGGACAGGATGCGGAACCTGCCGTCCACCGGGTCGCTCAGGGCGATGCCGTGGCGGCGGTCGAAGAAGGCCATGCAGTCGTAGAAGGCGTTCGGGTCGCTGTTGCGGAAGGACTCCGTCCAGGTCGCCCCGCCGTCGTCCGTGCGGTACACCCGGGACGCCTCCCCCTCGCCGATGGCCAGCACCACGGCTTGCCGTGCGTCGAAGGCCTCGACGTCCCGGAACTCCAGGCCGGCCGTGCCCGGCGGCGAGACGTCGCGCCATCTCGATCCGCCGTCCGTGGTGACGAGGACCGTGCCGCCGGTGCCGGCCAGCCAGGCGGTGTGCCGGTCGACGGCAGCGAGGCCCCGGAAGCGGACCTGCGGGGTGCCCGGGTCCTTCGCCGCCCAGTGCGCGCTCCCCGTCCCGAGCGGCCGGGCCTCGGCCGCCGGCACCGTCAGCGCGGACAGGGCCGCCGCGCACGCCACCCCCGCCGCCATCAGCCTGCTCGTCCGTGTCCTGCGTCGCGTGCTCCCCCAGCGCCTCATGGCGGGCGAAGCTAGCCCACTTGCCCGGCGCCGTCCAGAGGCCCAACTACGGCCGCCCACGGGGCAGAACGGCCGGGGAACCTCCCCCGTGCATGAACGCGGTGACCGAGGTCACTCGTTCCGCGTGCACGCCTTGGCCGATTCCGTCGTCTCTTCCGTTGCCGGGTGTCACACCAGGACGCAGTCCAGCCGTCACGAGGGAGCAAGGCGTTGTCCACCGTCATCGAGCAGCCCGTAGAGGCCCGTCTCGTCGCCGCCGCACCGCGCATGCCGAGCATTCCCGCCACGCTGCGCTACGACCGCCGCGACCCGTTCGCCGTCCGGATGACCTTCCCGGCCCCGGCCACGCTGGAGGGGGTGGAGGTGTGCTGGACCTTCTCCCGTGAGCTGCTCACGGCCGGGTTGCGGGGGCCGGAGGGCCACGGTGACGTGCGGGTGCGGCCGTACGGATACGACCGCACCGTGCTGGAGTTCCGCGCCCCGGAGGGCACCGCGATCGTGCATGTGCGCTCGGGGGAGATACGGCGGTTCCTGGAGGCGGCGGGCGCACTGGTGCCCGTCGGCCTGGAGCACCTCCAGTTCGACCTGGACCACGACCTGGCCGAGCTGATGCGCGACGCCCGCTGAGCGCCGCGCGCGGAGAGCGGCCGTCGTCCGGTGGACGTGCGGCCGGGCACGTGCAGGGCGTGACAGGCGAGGGCTGTCACGCGGAGCGGGTGCTGATACGTCATGGGCTCGGTCGAGCGACCGGCGCGGGACGGGCCCGGCGGGAATCCGGCGTGGGCGTGCCGCCTCGGTCGAGCGACCGGCGCCGGACCGGCCCGGCGGAAATCCGGCGTGGGCGTGCCGCCTCGGTCGAGCGACCGGCGCCGGACCGGCCCGGCGGAAATCCGGCGTGGGCGTGCCGCCTCGGTCGAGCGGCCGGCGCCGGACCGGCCCGGCGGGAATCCGGCGTGGGCGTGCCGCGGCGGATCGACGGATAAGGCGCTCCGGCCGGCCGCTCCTTAATTGCGTTGACAGCCACCGGGCGCCTTCCTACGGTGTGTTCCGGTCCTGTTGCCGCCGATTGGAGAAGGACGTTGCTCGTCTGAGGTCCTGAGACACCGCGTCGCACCGGTGAGGTGTGCGTGGCGTACGACCTCGGCGTCCGAGCCGTCCTCCGGCACAGGCCTTTTTTTGCGGCCTCCTGGTGCCCCGGGCCTTCGGTTTCCGCCTCGCGGTGTCTCGACACGCGCCCGCCCGACCGCACCCATCCTCGCGAGGCCTCCATGTCATCTTCCCTCACCTGCACGTCCCTGTCCTTCGCCTGGCCCGACGGCACCACCGTGTTCGACGGGCTCGACATCGCCTTCGGCCCCGGCAGAACCGGACTCGTCGGCGTCAACGGATCCGGAAAGTCCACCCTGTTGAAGCTGCTCGCGGGCGAACTCGCCCCCGCCGGCGGCACGGTCAGGGCGGTCGGCGAGATCGGCCACCTGCCGCAGAACGTCACCCTCGACACCGGGCTGCGCGTCGACGAGGCCCTCGGCATCGCGGAACGCCGGGCCGCGCTGCGCGCCATCGAGGCGGGCGACGTCGCAGAGGAGCACTTCGAGACCGTCGGCGACGACTGGGACGTCGAGGAGCGCGCCCTCGTCACGCTGGGCGAACTCGGTCTCGGCCACGTCGGCCTGGACCGCACCGCCGGCGAGGTGTCCGGCGGCGAGTCGGTGCTGCTGCGGCTGGCCGCGCTGCTGCTGCGCCGCCCGGACGTGCTGCTGCTGGACGAGCCCACCAACAACCTCGACCTGTACGCGCGCCGCCGGCTGTACCGGGCCGTCGCCGCCTGGCCGGGCGTGCTGGTCGTCGTCAGCCACGACCGGGAACTGCTCGACCTGGTCGACCAGATCGCGGAGCTGCGCTCCGGGGAGGTCGCCTGGTACGGCGGCAACTTCTCGGCGTACGAGGAGGCCCTCGCCGTGGAACAGGAGGCGGCCGAGCGGATGGTGCGCGTCGCCGAGGCCGATGTGCGCAGACAGCGGCGCGAGCTGACCGACGCCCAGGCCAAACTGGCCCGCCGCAAGCGGTACGGGCAGAAGATGTGGGACGCCAAGCGCGAACCGAAGATCGTCATGGGGGCGCGCAAACGCGCCGCCCAGGAGTCGGCGGGCAAGCACCGCATCCTGCACGAGGAGCGCCTCGCCGAGGCCAGGGAGCGCCTGGACGAGGCGGCGGAGGCCGTACGGGACGACGACGAGATCCGCGTCGACCTGCCGTACACGGCCGTGCCGCCCGGCCGGCAGGTGCTCACCCTGGAGAACCTGGCCCTGGCCCACGGGGCACGGGTCGAGGGCATCCTGGACCTGCGCGGCCCGGAGCGGATCGCGCTCGTGGGCCGCAACGGCGCCGGCAAGACCACGCTGCTGCGCACGGTCGCCGGGGAGCTGGCACCGGTGGCCGGCGTGGCCGAGACGCATGTGCCCCTGCGGTTCCTGCCCCAGCGGCTGGACGTGCTGGACGACGAGCGGACGGTCGCGGAGAACGTGGCCCGGTTCGCGCCGGACGCCACCGACAACCGGGTCCGGGCCCGCCTCGCCCGGTTCCTGTTCCGGGGTGCGCGGGCCGACCGGACGGCGGGCACGCTCTCCGGCGGCGAGCGCTTCCGGGCCGCCCTGGCCGCGCTGATGCTCGCGGAGCCGGCGCCTCAGCTGCTGCTCCTCGACGAGCCGACCAACAACCTGGACATGGCCAGCGTGCGACAGCTGACCTCGGCTCTGGAGTCGTACCAGGGGGCGCTGCTCGTGGCCAGCCACGACCTGCCGTTCCTGGAGTCGATCGGCATCACCCGCTGGCTGCTGATGGAGGAGGGAGAGCTGAAGGAGATCGGGCGGGACGATGTCGGGCATGTCGCCCGGGACTCGGACGCGCCCGAGCATCTCAGGAGGGCCACAGGCTGACAACGAGGCTTTTGTCTCGCCCGCCTCGGACTGCATGATGGCCAACCGGTGCCGCATCACCGCCACCACAACCGCACCACCGATAGGAAAGGCCCCTCGTGCCCAGCAAGAAGGCGCTCGTCCGCCGCCCCAGCCCCCGCCTCGCCGAAGGCCTGGTGACGCACATCGAGCGGGAGAAGGTCGACGTCGGGCTCGCCGAAGAGCAGTGGGAGGCCTACGTCGAGGCGTTGCGGGTGCACGGCTGGGAGACCTTCGAGGTGGAACCGGCCGACGACTGCCCGGACTCGGTGTTCGTCGAGGACACGGTCGTGATGTACCGGAACGTGGCGCTGATCACCCGGCCGGGAGCCGAGTCCCGGCGCGCGGAGACCGCCGGCGTCGAGGAGGCGGTGGCCCGCCTCGGCTGCTCGGTGAACTGGATCTGGGAGCCGGGCACGCTCGACGGCGGTGACGTGCTCAAGGTCGGCGACACCGTCTACGTCGGCCGGGGCGGGCGCACCAACGCGGCCGGCGTGCAGCAGCTGCGCGCGGCCTTCGAACCGCTGGGCGCCCGGGTGGTGGCCGTGCCGGTGAGCAAGGTGCTGCATCTGAAGTCGGCCGTGACCGCGCTGCCGGACGGCACGGTCATCGGGCACATCCCGAAGGTGGACCGGCCGTCGCTGTTCCCGGGCTTCCTGTCGGTGCCGGAGGAGTCGGGCTCGCACGTGGTCCTGCTCGGCGGGCACAAGCTGCTGATGGCGGCCAGCGCCCCGAAGACCGCGGAGCTGCTGACGGACCTCGGGCACGAGGTCGTCACGGTGGACATCGGCGAGTTCGAGAAGCTCGAGGGCTGTGTGACCTGCCTCTCGGTGCGCCTGCGGGAGTTGTACGCCTGACCGGATGATCGCCTCGCCCCGGCAGCCCCGGGACCTGCGGGTCCCGGGGCTCTTCGGCGCGCCTTGCCCCCCCGTCGGGCAACGCGTTGATCAGCGATCTTTACAGCGACCTTAACCTACGGCTTCGTAACCTACGGGCTCGTAGCCTACGATCGCGTAGGTTCCGGCACCGCTCGCCGGGTCAATTCCCCCTTTTTCTCCCCTTTGTTCGGCGTCCCCCTGGAGTTTCCGTGACGATCACCTCTCCGCACCTCGGCAGCCCGTCCGCCTGGACCGATGCGCGACTGCTGTACGCACTGGAGGAAGTGGTCGAAAAGGAGCTGAACCGGCATCTGAAGGTCGCCAAGGACTGGATGCCGCACGAGTACGTGCCCTGGGGCGAAGGGCGCAACTTCCCGGGCCTGTTCGAGGACGGGGAGGCCTGGGACAAGGACCAGTCCCAGGTGACGGAGATCGGCCGCATCGCCCTCGTGGTCAACCTGCTGACCGAGGACAACCTGCCGAGCTACCACCACGAGATCGCCTCGCTCTTCGGCCGCGACGGCGCCTGGGGCACCTGGGTGCACCGCTGGACGGCCGAGGAGGGCCGGCACGGCATCGTCATGCGGGACTACCTGCTCACCTCGCGCGCGGTCGACCCGGACAAGCTCGAGCAGTTCCGCATGGCGCACATGTGCGAGGGATTCGAGTCCGACAACCGGCACTCGATGCTGCACTCGATCGCCTACGTCGCCTTCCAGGAGCTGGCCACCCGGATCTCCCACCGCAACACCGGGCACCAGTCGGGCGACCCGGTGTGCGACCGCATGCTCGCCCGCATAGCGACCGACGAGAACCTGCACATGGTCTTCTACCGCAACCTGCTCAGGGCGGCCTTCGAGCTGGCGCCCGACCTGACGATGCAGGCCGTGCGGGACGTGGTCGTGAACTTCCGGATGCCCGGGCACGGCATCCCCGGTTTCGAGCGGGCCGCCGCGCAGATGGCGATCGGCGAGGTCTACAACCTGCGCATCCACCACGACGACGTGCTGCAGCCGGTGCTGCGCTTCCTGAAGGTCATGGAGATCGACGGCCTGGACCCCGAGGGACGCCGGGCGCAGGAGGAACTCGGTCTGTTCCTGGGCGGGCTGGACGCGGAGGCCGCCCGGTTCGACGAGAAGCTGGCCGCCCGGAAGGCCCGCATGGCGGCGCGGGCCGGAGCACCGGCGTAGGCCGTCACGCCCCGCCACGCGCCGCCGTGCGGTGCAGGCTGTGTACGGCCGCCACTCCGGCCGGGACCGCCGGGGCCGGAATGGCGGCGCTGAGGTCGGCCAGGCGCCGTTTGATGCTGCCTGCGATGCCGGTCCCCAGGCGGCAGCGGGTGGCAGTGCGGGCCCGGGTCGCGTGGTCGAGGAGCCGGTGCGCCTCGCGGCTGCGCATGCCGGTGTGGCTCAGCACCAGGTGGTGCAGGCGGTGCCCGGCGCCGGCGGCGGCCAGATTGACGTGGTTGTCCTGCGCCGCGAGGACGGCGGCCGCGCGGACCCGTCCCAGGTCGAGCAGGGCGGCGCCGGCCGCGAAGGCTGCTTCGGCCAGCCGGGCGGCGGCCCGCGGCCCGATGCCGTTGCCGACTACGGACAGCCGGGTGAGCCTGCCGTACGGCGCCCGTTCCAGGGCCTCGGCGAGGCGCAGGGCGCCCGCGCCGCCCAACCGGGCGGCCGAGACGTGCAGTTCGTCGACCACGCCGGCCGCGACCACGGCGGCCAGGGCCCGGGCGCCCGCCTCCCCGAGCGGGTTGCCGTGGGCGAAGAGCCGCTCGATGCGGCGCCCCTCGTCGGCCGCGGCCGGCAGCGCGTCGGCCAGGACGGCAGCGCGTCGGCCAGGACGGCCGCGCCCGTCGCGTCGAGTCCGGTCTGCACCAGGTCCAGGGTGCGCAACGACCGGGCGGATTTCAGGAGTTCGGCCCCCGCCCGGCCACCCGCGGCGCCCAGCGGATTGCGCTTGAGCCAGACACCGGTGACGACCTGAGGCGAGGCCCGCAACTGGTCGGCGATCCGGCAGGCGCCGGCCGCGGTGATGCCGTTGCAGCCGAGGTGGAGCGTCTCGACGTCCGCGCCGGCGACGGCGGCGGCCCCCTCGTCGCCGAGCGCGTCCGTGCCCGGCAGCAGGTGCCGTACCGGCGAGGGCCCCTCGGACAGGGCGGCGGCGATCAGCGCGGCGCCCCGCGCGCCCACGCCCTGCTTGCACAGATCCAGCCGGCCGTGGGGCAGGGCCGTGCCGGCGGCGAAATCCAGCCGCTGTTCCGCCGGGCGCCCGGCGCGCAGCCAGTCGAGCAGCGGCGCGAGGTCGGCCGGGGGCCGAGGGACGACATGCGGCACCCCCGCGCAGCCCGTCGGGTCCTGCTGAGGCCGCCCGCTCACCACTGTGCCTCCCGGTAGTCCTTCAGGAACACGCCGGACACCGGGTCTCCGGCCTCCCCGCGCACGATCGGGTCGTACACGCGCGCCGCTCCGTCGACCACGTCCAGCGGCGTGCGGAAGCCCGCGCCCGCCATCCGGGCCTTCTTCGGCGCCGGGTTCTCGTCGGTGATCCAGCCGGTGTCGACGGCGCACATATGCACGCCCTGCACGGCGAGTTCGGCGGCGCTGGTGCGGGTGAGCATGTTCAGCGCGGCCTTGGCCATGTTGGTGTGGGGGTGGCCGGCCGTCTTGTTGCGGACGGCGAAACGGCCCTCGACCGCGGTGACGTTGACGACGTAGCGGCGCGGGCGCCGCGACGCGAGGAGCAGGGGCAGCAACCGGTCGCACAGCAGAGCCGGGGCGAGCGCGTTGACCAACTGGGTCTCCAGGACCTCGGCCGGGTCGAGCGCGCCGAGCCGCGCCGACCAGGAGTTCTCCGGGGACGGATCGGGCAGCAGCCCGGCCTCGTCGGCCTCCCGCAGCAGCACGGGCAGGGCGGCGGCCGAGCCCGGCAGCATCCGCATCGGCCTGAACCCGGGCGCCTGCCGGGCGCCGGGGGGCAGCGCGCCGGACTCGCCGGCGGCGAGCAGCGCGTACGACTCGGGCGGCCGGCGCACCGTCTGGGCCGCGTTGTTGACGAGGGCGTCCAGCGGCCGGCCCTCCCGCCTCAGGTCCGCGCACAGGCCGAGCACCTGGCGCGGATCGCGCAGGTCGACGGCGAGGACGGTCAGCCGGTCCAGCCACCCGGCGCTGCCCGGGGCGGTCCGGAAGCGGCGCACGGTGTCGTGCGGGAAGCGGGAGGTGACCAGCAGTTCGGCGCCGTCGCGCAGCATCATCAGGGCCAGCTGGAAACCGATCTTCACCCGGCCGCCGGTGAGCAGGACCCGGCGTCCGGTCAGGTCGGTGCTCAGGGTACGGCGGGCGGAGTTGTCGGCGGCGCAGCTCGGGCAGAGCCGGTGGTAGAAAGAGTCGACCTGTCGATAGGGAGACTTGCAGACGTAGCAGGTGCGCGACCTGCGGAAGACGCCGGCGGCACCGGGCTCGGCGAGCGGGGCGTCCTCGCGGCGGGCGAGGGCACCGGTGGCGGTCGCGGCCATCGCGGCGGCGTCGGCGGCCGAGGCCTTCTCGCCCCGCGCCTTGCGGCGCCCGAGCCGGCCGTCCCGCGCGAAGGACGCGGCGACCTGTTCCGCCCTCAGCCGCACGGGGTCGTCGACGGGTAGCGTGCGCAGCTTGCCGACCACCTGGTGGAAGGCCGCCAGCTCGGCCTCGGAGACCGCACCAGCCGCCGCGCTCGTGACCGTCCGCCCGGTCGACTCGCCCATTGTCCCGCCCCATGTCCGTCGTACCATGGCGGTCCCGACCGGATGCGAGCCGACGTGGCCGCCCGGAGATTGCCGCGCGTCCGCCTCTCCTCGACGGGACCGCGGCACGCGCCCGGACGACCGGATTCGAACCGGCGTGTCCTGCATGCCATGCAGGTGCGCCTGCCTCTGCGCTACGTCCGGACGCGCCCCCGGATCATAGCCGGGCTCCCGGCCCGAACCCCACTGGTTTACGACGGGCGAAGACCGGTCCACGACGGGCGGAGGCGCGGGCCGATCTCAGCCGGACGTCCGCCTGAGGGCGAGGCGCTCCTTCTCCGACAGGCCGCCCCACACGCCGAAGCGCTCGTCGTTGGCGAGGGCGTACTCGAGGCAGGCGGAGCGCATCTCGCACATGCCGCAGATGCGCTTCGCCTCGCGCACCGAGCTGCCGGGCTCGGGGAAGAAGAAGTCGGCCCCGGTCTGGGCACACAGGGCCTGCCGCTGCCAGGCGCGGTCGGCCGGGGTGATCGTGTCGATGTGCATGGCCAGGATCGTGCTGTGCGGCGAAAAACGTTCGATCAACGCGAGGTGAACGCCGCCGCCGTGGCCTCCGGCCGCCTCGATGATGCTCCGCCGGGACCCGCCCGCGCACGGCGGCGCGCGGAGTGCGCGAGAGAACCGGAGTACGCGGGACGCGCGGAGGGCGCTGGAGAACCGGAGTACGCGGGACAGGCGAGCGCGCGGGAAAAGCGGAGTGCGCGGCAAAACCGGGAGGACCCGCCGGGTCACGCGCCGTGACCGCCGGGCCCGCCCGGCCGGCGGCGGCGCTGAGGCAGCGAGTGTCAGTGGCGGGTGCCAGACTCGGCAGTGCAGAGGACCGGACCCTTCACGGGCCCCCTTTCAAGGAGGGCGAAGATGCTCACCACCCGTTTCGTCAACGGCGCTCCGAACTGGCTCGACATCACCACTCCCGACATCGACGGCGCCCTCTCCTTCTACGGCGGCCTCTTCGGCTGGCGGTTCCAGTCGGCGGGGCCGGACGCCGGCGGCTACGGCTTCTTCCAGCTCGACGGCAGGACCGTCGCCGGCGGCGTGCAGACCGGCTCCGAGCAGGGCCCGCCGGCCTGGACCGTGTACTTCCAGAGCGAGGACGCGCAGGCCACGGCCAAGGCGGCCGAACAGGCCCACGGCAGGGTGCTGTTCCAGCCCCTGGACGTGATGGGCCAGGGGCACATGACGGTCCTCGCCGACCAGGCGGGTGTGCCGTTCGGGATCTGGCAGCCGGGCCGGACCCGGGGCGTGGACGTGGCGAACGAACCGGGGTCCCTGTGCTGGGTCGAGCTGTACACGCCGGACGTCGCGGCGGCCGCCGGGTTCTACCACCGGGTGCTCGGCCTGGAGACCTCCTCGGTGCCCACCCCGGGCGGGGCGTACACCTGCGTCAACCCGCCCGGCGCCGACGAGGAGGCGGTGTTCGGCGGGATCGCGCGGCTGGCCGACGACCCCACCGAGGCCGGGGACCGGCCGTACTGGCTGCCGTACTTCGAGGTCGAGGACACCGACGGCGTCGTCGCCAGGGCGGAGCAGCTCGGTGCGACGGTGCGCATGCCGGCGACGACGATCGAGGGCGTGGGCCGCATCGCCAAGCTCGCCGACCCGTACGGAGCCCGCTTCGCGGTGATCAGGAGCGAACCGGCGCAGGACTGAGCCGATCGCGCGGGCCCTGGCGATGCGCCGGCCGCTCCCGGCCGCGCCGAGCTAGGCGGACGCGCGCCGGATCAGGGTGGTCGGCAGGACCAGGCCGGCCAGCGGCGTCTGCGCCGCCGGCTCGGCACGGTTGCGGCCGGTGGCGCCGCGCAGCAGCAGGCGGGCCATCAGGCGCCCCATCTCCTCGATGTCCTGACGGACCGTGGTCAGCGGGGGGTCGGCCTGCTCGGCGAGCGGCAGCATGTCGTCGAAGCCGATGACGGCCACGTCCTCGGGCACGCGCCGGCCGCGCTCCCGCAGGACGCGCAGCGCACCGAGCGCGGTCAGGTCGTTGGCGGCGAACACCGCGTCCACGTCCGGACAGCGGTCGAGGAGTTCCCGCATGGCGCGCTCGCCGCCGGCGGGCGTGAAGTCGCTCTCCACGACGAGCCCGGGGTCGCCGTCAGCGGCGACGTCGCGCATGACGTCCCGGTAGCCGTCGAGCCGGTCCACCGCGGACGTCTGGTCCAGAGCACCGGTGATGTGCGCGATGCGGGTGCGGCCGAGACCGGCGAGGTGGCGCACGGCCGTCCGCGCCCCGCCCCGGTTGTCGCTGTCCACGTACACCGGGGTGCCGGTGCGGTCGCGCCAGCCGGGTCGCCCGCCGAACACGGTGGGCACCCCGGCGTCGTGTATGAGCCCGGGCAGCGGGTCGTCGAGGTGCAGGGAGAACACCAGCGCCCCGTCGACATGGCCCCCGGCGAGGTAGCGGGCGACGCGCGCGTGGTCGTCCCGGCCCTCGGTGAGCAGCAGGACCAGCTGGGTGTCGTGGGCGGTCAGCTCCTTGCTGATGCCCCGCAGCTGCAAGGCGAAGAAGGGGTCGGTGAAGACCCGGGTCTCCGGTTCGGCGATGACGACCGCGACGGCGTCGTGCCGTTTGGTGACGAGGCTGCGCGCCGCCTGGTTGGGGACGTAGCCCAGCTCCTCCACGGCTCGGCGCACCCGCTCGGCCAGGGACTCCCGGACGCCGTCGCCGCCGTTGACCACCCGCGACACGGTGGCCCGGGACACCCCGGCGCGCGCGGCCACGGCCTCCAGCGTGGGACGCGACACTGCCTCGGTCACTGCGGGACTCCTCATCCGGGGGGCTGCCGATCAGGATAACCGCGAGGTCGCCGTGCGGTGCGTGCCCGAGCGCCGCTAGGACGTCGGCCCGCGGCGGGCGCGGCTCGGCTGGACCCGCTTGGGTTCGCCCGGCATCTTCGGGTACTCCGGCGGATACGGCAGATCGCCGAGGCCGTGGTCGTGCTCGTCGCGGCGGGCCAGCTCCAGCAGCGCCTCCAGGGAATAGGCATGGTCGTCCATGTCCGCGTGCACGTCGCCGAGTTCGGCGAACCGGGCCGGCATCGTGGTGAGATCGAAGTCCCGGGGGTGCGCGACGCCGACCTCCTCCCAGCGCAGCGGCGCGGAGACGGGGGCATGGGGGTGGGGCCGCACCGAGTAGGCGGAGGCGATGGTGCGGTCACGGGCGGTCTGGTTGTAGTCGAGGAAGATGCGGGCGCCGCGCTCCTCCTTCCACCATCTGATCGTGACCTGCTCGGGCATCCGGCGCTCCATCTCCCGGCCGACGGCGATCGCGGCCCGGCGCACCTGGGTGAAGGTCCAGCGCGGTTCGATGGGCACGAACACGTGCAGGCCACGGCCGCCGGAGGTCTTCGGCCAGCCGCGCAGCCCACCGAACTCTTCGAGCACGGCGCGCAGTTCGTGGGCGGCACGGACGGCGTCGGCGTAGTCGGTGCCGGGCTGCGGATCGAGGTCGATGCGCAGTTCGTCGGGGTGGTCGACGTCGGTGGCGCGCACGGGCCAGGGGTGGAAGGTGAGGGTGCCGTACTGGGCGGCCCACACCACGGCGGCCTCCTCGGTGGGGCACATCTCGTCGGCGCTGCGGCCGCTGGGGAAGGTGATGTGGACGGTCGGGATCCAGTCGGGCATGCCCTTGGGCGCCCGCTTCTGGAAGAACCACTCGCCGCCGATGCCGTCCGGGTAGCGCTCCAGGGTGGTGGGGCGGTTGCGCAGGGCGCGCAGGATGCCGGGGGCGACGCAGACGTAGTACCGCGCCACGTCCAGCTTGGTCAGACCGCGCTCCGGGAAGAAGACCTTGTCCGGGCTGGACAGCCGTACGGTCCGCCCGCCCACCTCCAGCTCCACCGCATCGCCCATGCGGCCACGGTAGGCGCACCCCCCACCCCTCGCACACCGGGCGAAGGCGGGCGCGTACGAGCAGAATCGGTTCTATGGATCTGCCCGTCATGCCGCCCGTGAAGCCGATGCTCGCCAAGTCGGTGGCGAAGATCCCGCCCGGCATGCACTACGAGGCCAAGTGGGACGGGTTCCGCTCGGTCGTGTTCCGCGACGGGACGGACGTCGAGCTGGGCAGCCGCACCGGAAAGCCGCTCACCAGGTACTTCCCCGAACTGGTCGCGGCGCTCAGGGAGCGGGTGCCCAGGCGGTGCGTGCTCGACGGGGAGATCGTGATCGCGCGGGGCGGCCGGCTGGACTTCGACGCACTGACCGAGCGCATCCACCCTGCCGACTCCCGGGTGCGGACGCTGGCCGAGCGGACCCCGGCCTCCTTCGTCGCCTTCGACCTGCTGGCGCTGGGCGACCTGTCCCTGCTCGACGTGCCGCTGACCGGGCGGCGGGCCCTGCTCGAACGGGCCCTCGCGAAGGCGACACCGCCGGTGCATCTGGCGCCCGCGACGACGGATCTCGACGTGGCCCAGCAGTGGTTCGAGCGGTTCGAGGGCGCCGGCCTCGACGGGGTCGTGGCCAAGCCGCTCACCCTGCTCTATCTGCAGGACGAGCGCGCCATGTTCAAGATCAAGCACGAGCGGACGGCGGACGTCGTCGTGGCCGGCTACCGCCTCCACAAGAGCGGCCCGGTGGTCGGCTCGCTGCTGCTGGGCCTGTACGACGACCACGGCACGCTCCAGCACGTGGGCGTGTCGGCCGCCTTCTCCATGAAGAGGCGCGCCGAGCTGGTCGAGGAGCTTGAGCCGCTGCGGATGGACGACGTCTCCGGGCACCCGTGGGCGGCCTGGTCGGACGAGGCCGCCCACGAGACGGCCCGGCTGCCCGGCGCGCCCAGCCGCTGGTCCGGCAAGAAGGACCTGTCCTGGGTGCCGCTGCGCCCGGAGCGGGTGGCCGAGGTCGCCTACGACCACATGGAGAACGGGCAGCGCTTCCGGCACACGGCCCGGTTCCGCCGCTGGCGCCCCGACCGCACGCCCGAGAGCTGCACCTACGCCCAGCTGGAGGAGCCGGTGCGCTACGACCTGGCGGAGATCCTGGGCGAGAGCGACCGGGGCTGAGCCAGGTCCTGCCAGATCCTGAGCGAGCCGGACCGGCGCTGCGGCAGATCCGGCCAGATCCTCAGCGAGAGCGGCCGGGGGCTGAGCCGCGGGCCACGCTGAGGCCGTTACGGCTTCATGAGGATCTTGATGGCGCCGTCCTGCTTCTGCTGGAACATCGCGTAGGCGTGCGGCGCCTCGGCGAGCGGCAGCCGGTGGGTGGCGAAGTCCTCGACGCCCAGCGGGTCCTCGTCGGTCAGGTACCGCATGACCTGGTCGGTCCAGCGCCGGACGTTGGCCTGCCCCATGCGCAGCTGGATCTGCTTGTCGAACAGGGTCAGCATCGGCATCGGGTCGGCCATGCCGCCGTACACGCCGCTGAGCGAGATGGTGCCTCCCCGGCGGACCAGGTCGATGCCCATGTACAGCGCGCCGAGCCGGTCGACGCTGAAGCGCTCGGCGAGCGGCCCGCTGATCCGGCGCGGCAGCAGGCCGGTGGCCGTCTGGGCCAGCTTGGCGGCGGCGCTGCCGTGCGCCTCGGTGCCGACGGCGTCGATCACCGCGTCCGGGCCCCGGCCGCCGGTCTCGTCGCGGATCGCGTGGACCAGCGCCTTCTCGTCGTCGAAGGCCCTGAGGTCGTACGTCTCCACGCCCCGCCGGCTCGCCCGCGCGAGCCGCTCGGGCACCAGGTCGACGCCGAAGACCCGTTCGGCGCCGCGTGCCTTGGCGATCCGGCAGGACATGTCGCCGATCGGGCCGAGGCCGAGGACGGCTACGGTGCCGCCGGGCGGAACGTCGGCGTACTCGACCGCCTGCCACGCGGTGGGCAGTACGTCGGAGAGATACACGAAGCGGTCGTCCGGCGGGCCCTCGGGCACCTTGATGGGGCCGAACTGCGCCTGCGGCACGCGCAGGTACTCGGCCTGTCCGCCGGGCACCGCGCCGTACAGGCGGGTGTAGCCGAACAGGGCCGCGCCCATGCCCTCGCCGGTGACCTGGGTGGTCTCGCACTGGGTGGGCAGCCCGGCGTCGCACATGAAGCAGTGCCCGCAGGCGATCTGGAAGGGCACCACGACCCGGTCGCCGGGCCGTAGCTGCGGCACCTCCGGGCCCACCTCCTCCACGATGCCCATGGGTTCATGGCCGAGGATGTCGCCCGGGGTCATGAACGGGGTGAGCACTTCGTACAGGTGCAGGTCCGAACCGCACAGTCCGGTGGACGTGACGCGGATGACGGCGTCCGTGGGCTCCTCGATCCGCGGGTCGGGCACGTCCTCTACCCGCACGTCCCGCCTGCCCTGCCAGGTGACTGCCTTCATGGGGGTCGCGCTCCCTTGGTCTGGTCGCGTGCGCGCCGGTTCGCCCTGGCGCGTCCGTTTCGCGGTGGGCCCCGGGTACCCGTGGGCCTCCGCGCCGAACCTGCGGCCGGTCCGGGCACACGTCCTCGCGGACACGCCGGGCGCCCGGCCTCCCGGGACACGCCGCGGGTCCGATCGGCCCCGCCGCGACCGAAGGGGTCCTGATATGGCAGGCGTCCGGGTATGGCAGTTGATGACCCGATGAGCGCACAATCGGATCACATGGACGGGGGTGGGCACGTGAGCCCGAGACAGAGGGCGCGCTCGCGGCGCGCCGCGTGGACGTCGATACTGCTGGCCGCCATGACGGCGGCCGCACTCACGGCGGGCTGCACCCGCCACGACCCGGGGACCGGCAACCCCCCGCATCACACCCGGACGCCGGCACCGACACCGGCCCCCACCCATTCGGTCGCCCCGGCCGGCTCCCCGCTCGCCGTGAAGATCGACAACGTGTCCGCCGCCCGCCCGCAGACCGGTCTCGACGCCGCCGACGTGGTGTACGCCGAGCAGGTCGAGGGCGGCCTGAGCCGGCTGATGGCCGTGTACGCGACCAAGCTGCCGCGCACCGTCGGTCCCGTGCGCAGCGCCCGCGAGTCCGACCTGGAGCTGCTGCGCCAGTTCGACCGGCCCTACCTCGCCTTCTCGGGCGCCCAGCACAAGCTGCTGCCGCTGATCGACAAGGCACCCCTGCGGGCCGAGTCACCCGACGAGGCCCCGCGCGCCTACTACCGGGGCGCCGGGAAGCCCGCACCGCACAACCTCTATGTGCACCCCTCCGCCCTGCTCTCCTCCACCCCGGGCAAGGGGGCGCTGACCACGGGCTTCCACTACGGCCCGGTCCCGTCCGGCGGCACCCGTGCGACCTCGCGGACCGTGCGCTACCCCGCGGCCCGCTTCACCTTCACCTGGTCCGCCGGGCGGGGCGGCTGGCTGGTCTCGATGGACGGCACGCCCACGGTGACGACGAGCGGAGTCCGGGTGGCGCCGCCGACGGTCGTCGTGCAGTACGTCAAGATCCGCACCTCCGGCTACCACGACGTGCTCGGCAATCACACCCCGTACACCGAGACGGTCGGCTCTGGGAAGGCGGAGGTGCTGCGCGGCGGACGGTCCTTCGCCGCCACCTGGTCCCGGCCGACCGCCACAGCCGGTACGGCGTTCACGACGACGGACGGCAGCCCGCTGAACTTCGCCGCCGGCCAGGTGTGGGTGGTGTTCGCGGCGCGCCGGTGACCGGCGGGTCGGGTGGCCGGAGGCACAGAGAGCGGCGCGCGACGGCCGACGGCCCAGCGGCCGGAGAGCCGCGCGGCACTCCGAGTATCAGGTGCGGTACCCCGGCCGCTTTCGGCAGAAGCCGTCATCGGAAGGCGCCTCGGCGCGGCCGTTCAGCCCTACTGGGCGGACACCGGCTCCGCCGGGTTGCGCAGGCCCTCCGCCGCGTCGGCGACCCGGCGGAGGAGGTCGAGGAAGACGGTCCGTTCCCCGGGGGACAGCGGGGCGAGGAACACCTGGTTCATCCGTGCCGTGCGCACGGTCAGCTTCCGGTGGGTACGCAGGCCCTCGCCGGTGAGGCTGAGCAGGGAGCGCCGCCCGTCCTGCGGGTCGCGCACCTTGTGCAGCAGTCCGCGGCGCCCGAGCCGGCTGATGACCTCGGCGACGGTCGACCGGTCCAGGCCGACCCGCTCCCCCACGGTCCGCTGGTCCAGGCCCGGCTCGGCGACGAGCGCGTTCATGACGGCGAACTGCGGCGAGGTGATCTCCTCCGAGACCATCGTGTTCCACAGCAGGTAGTGCGCCTGCTGGAGCCGCCGGGCCAGATGCCCGGGATGGGTGGTGAGGTCCACCGCGGCCATGTGCGCTCCCTGATCAAGTTTCGTCGGTGTACTGAACAATACTCGCCGATTCACCTGCCCGTCGCCCTCTATGAACCCACATCTGTCCAGGTCTTGACGGTCTCACTTTCCCAGTGGCAGCGTGAAAAGCCCTCGCTGAATTACTCAGTGCCCTGACTAATGGCGAAGAGATAGGGCTTCACGG